>JBFMDZ010000024.1 GCA_040753555.1 bacterium | reverse complement strand
CCGCAGTTAAAGCTGTTGGGGCAGCAAACCTAAACCAGCAATGCCTTTCACTATTATTGGAAACAGATACGCCATTTTCACCTCCGGCAAATCTTGATACAGTTGATGCTTGCGAGCTTGTGGTCAGGTTGTCATCTGAACCAAAATCGTTATTTGCTGGTTGGGTGGAATTAAAGATAGCGTAAAGGCTAAACTGGTTTATTCCTGGGGCATTTTGCAGTGTCCAGTTTGCTGTGTTTGCCCCAGAAAGCCAGAATGTTTCTGGTGCATTTCCATCATTCTTTACTGTGTTTGAGCCTGTAGAGGTAACCGTGCTGTTTGTATCCACTATCCCAAAGCTATATGTGTCAGGGGATATGCTAATGGAAAGGTATCTACAGGTAACTGTAAGTGTGATTGTCCCAAACGATGCACACTGAGCTATTGCGGGAGCAAGTGCCATTAAAGCAACCAATCCTAGCTTCTTCCTCTTTTCTCACCTCCTTTATTTATAAATTTTTCATTCTTATAAAATTATAGGTATGTGTTTAGCTTTAATGGAACAAATGAAATCCGAAATTCGAAATCCGAAATCTTAAAACAAATTCAAATGACTAAAATTGAAAATTCAAAACAATATAATTTAGAGGATGGAAAACAAGTAATACGTTCCTCTGGAATGAGGAAATCGCAGTAAAAATGTTTAGAATTTTGAATTTAGATATTATTTCATGCTTCGTGCTTCGGATTTCGTGCTTAATTCAGATATTGTTTCGTGCTTCGGATTTTTAAAATTTATGTACGTGTTTAGCTTCGCTAAACAATTTACAATTAAACAAAGCGATTTCTGGCTCTTTAGCATAAAGGAAGCTCAACACATATTTGTTTTTTAAATTCTGTCTTTTAGACAATGTGAAGAGCCAAAAAAATTATATATTTATTTCTTCTTTACTTTTTTTATTAGCCTTGCAAGCTTTTTTTCCTCCTTCTTTGCCCATTTTGCATCGGGATTCTTTGCGATTATCCTCTTTATTCCCTCTTCAGAAAGAGGTCCCCATTCTGTAAAATAGTATTTTTTTATTGTCTCCTCATAATACTCAATTGCCTTAAGGTAATCCCTTTGTTCCTCAAAACAAAGCCCTATTTTATAATTTGCCTCGGGAATAAAGGAAGACTCCCTCTCTTTAACAAAAGGACGAAAAAGAACAAATGGTTTGCTAAATTTAGAAATAAGCCTCTTGTAAGACTTTATAGCCTCAGGCCATTGCAAAAGGAGCCTGTAGCATTCTGCTATCTGGTAATATGCCTCATCGCAAAAATATGTATTCCTATAGTAATCAAGAAACCTTTGAAATTCATTTATAGCATTTGCATATTCCCCTTTTTCTTTAAAAGCTAATCCCCTTTCATATAGATTAACAGCCCTTTGATTTTCCTTATATGAATATGAGGAAATATATTGGTTTGTTGCACACCCAGATATTAAAATAAGAAAAATAAAAATTTTCACAATTAGCATTTTACAATAAAATGGTTTTATTTGACAAGATGTTTTTTGATATGTTAGTATTTTTTTATGAAGGTATATGAAGGAAAGCTGATTGGAGAAGGTATTAAGGTAGGGATTGTCATCTCAAGGTTTAATGAATTCATTGCAAATATGCTAAAAGAGGGCTGTTTGGATACCCTAAAGAGGCAGGGTGTAGAAGATGAGAATATTTCTCTTTTTTATGTTCCTGGTTCATTTGAAATTCCATACATTGCTTCAAACCTTGCAAGGGCAAAGAAATTTGATGTCATTATTGGCCTTGGTGTGATAATAAGGGGTGATACACCACATTTTGATTATATTGCCTCTGAAGTTGCAAAGGGAATAGCAAACATTTCACTAGAAACAGGGATTCCTGTAATTTTTGGGGTTATAACAGCTGATACCATTGAACAGGCAATTGAGAGGGCAGGAGGAAAATCTGGAAATAAGGGAAGGAATGCTGCAATTTCAGCCATTGAAATGGTAAATCTCCTAAAGGCAATTTGAGAAAAAGAACAAAGGCAAGAATATCTGCACTTGAACTCCTTTACTGGCTTGAAATAACAAAGGAAACACAAGAGGATAAATTCTTTTTATTATATCCAGAAAAAAGGGATGATTTTTCATTAAGCCTTGTCTTGGGAGTGAAAAAAAATGAAAAGGTAATTGATAAAATAATAAGAGACCATCTTGAGAATTGGAAAATAGAGCGTCTTGCCCTAATTGACCATAAAATCCTCCAAATTGCTATCTATGAGCTTTTATTTTCCAAAGATGCCCCTTCATCTGTGGTAATTGATGAGGCAATTGAGATTTCAAAGATGTATAGCACAGTAGATTCCTATAGGATAATAAATGGAATTTTGGATAAAATAAATAAAGAAAATGCCATCTGACCTTCATATTCATACTGTCTATTCTGATGGTAGCTTTACACCAAAGGAAATAATTAAATATGCTGATAATTTAGGGCTTTTTTATATTAGCATTACAGACCATGATATATTGGATAGCTATTTTGAAATAGAAAATATAGAATCCAAGGTAGAGATAATCCCGGGGATTGAGATTGGATGTGAGGCTTGTGGAAATATTGAAGAAATTCATATCCTTGGGTATTTTATAGATATAGAAGACCAAAGGCTTAAGGATTTTCTTACACCAATAAGGGAGGGAAGAGAAAGGAGGGTAGAAAAGATTGTAAAAAAGCTTCAGGGAGCAGGGATAAATATAGATTATGAAGATGTAAAAAGGGTATCTGGTCCAGGTGCTATAGGAAGGCTTCACATTGCAAGGGTTTTATTTGATAAGGGCTTTTCTTCTTCTGTCCTTTCTTGTTTTGAGAAATATCTTTCCTTTGGAAAATGTGGCTTTGTTGAGAGGGAAAACCTTCCAAAACCAGAGAAGGCAATTGAGGTAATAAAAGCATCGGGTGGGATTCCTGTCCTTGCCCATCCCTATGATACAATAGGATTATTACCAAGCCTTATAAAGGCTGGAATTATGGGGGTTGAGGCTGTCCATCCAAAGATTGACCCTAATCTTTCCAAGCTCTTAAGAAGAAAGGCATTTGAATATGGGCTATTTGTAACAGGTGGTTCTGATTGCCATGGAAAGATGAAAGGAGAGGATGTATTTCTTGGAAAATGGACGATTGATGATTTGGATGTTGAGAGGATTTTATTAAAATTCTTGACTTAAAAGGAATTTCCTATTATATTAAATACAATGAAAAGGGTTATTTTTCTTTTTTTCCTTTTTGGATGTATATTAAGAGCCGAAGACATCATAAAAAAGGCAGATGAAAGCTTTAATGATGGAAATTTTGAGCAAGCTTTAGGGTTATATAAAGAATATCTTTTATATCAACCCCAAGGAGAATTTAGCCCATATGCTCAATATAGAATAGGAGAGGGGTTATTTAAATTAGAAAAATATGATAGCGCAGAAAAGAGCTTTAAAAATGTAATTTCCCTATATCCACAATCAGAAGATGTGAAACCATCCCTTTCAAGGCTTTCTGATTGTTATCTTAAGCTAAACAAAAAAAATGAAGCAATTGATGTATTAAAAAGGCTTGCAAGTGAATATCCAGGAACAAAGGAGGCAGAATATGCCACTTCCATTCTTAACGAACTCTTGCCGAAAAAGCCAACAAAAATAGAAACAGAAAGAATAAAAAATGCAAAGGAGCTTTTTGAAAAAGGCTCATATACAGGCGCCTATGACCAATTTCTAAGCTTTGTAAGCGAATATCCATATTCTACCTATACACCTTATGCAAGGTTTAAAATAGCAGAAAGCCTTTATTATCAGGAGAAATATAATGATGCCATAAAAAGTTATAATGAATTTCTTAACCTTCATCCAGATGCAGGATATGCTCCTTATGCAGAATATAGCCTTTCCTGGTCTTATTTTAAAACAGAAGATTATAATAATGCATCAAAGACAATAACAGCCTTTTTAGAAAAGAATAAGGATTCAAAATACTATGATTCTGGATTAAGGCTAAAAGAAGAAATTTCAAAGAAGATAAGCGAAAAAGAAATGGGGGAATTATTTAGCTCTGCAAAGGAGAATTTACAAAAGAAAGACCTGGAAAAGGCAAAGGCAAGCCTTGAGAAGCTCCTTGAAAAATATCCAGATTGTAAGTATAAAAAAGAGGCAAATAACCTTTTATCCGAAATAAATGAAAAGTTAGCGAAAGAAAGCACAGGAAAGATAAAGGAGCTTTATGACAATGGAGTAGAAAATCTTAAAAATGGAAAATACGATGAGGCTATTGAGTGTTTTCAAAGGCTTATAAGGGATTTTCCTGAAACAGAATACACAAATCTAGCAAAAGAGGGCATAATAAAGGCGAATAAAGAAAAATGCGAAGAAGAAGCAAGTTTAAAATACAATGAAGGGCTAAAACTTAAGGACGAAGGAAAAGAGAATGAGGCAAGAATAAAATTTCAAGAGGTAATTTCTTCTTATCCAACAACAAATTATGCAAAGATGTCTCAAGAAAAACTAGATGAACTAGCAAGCAAAAAGGAGGAAAAAGATGCAGAAAGCCTTTATAAACAAGCAATTCAATCATTAAATGAGAAAAATTATTCAAATGCTTTAGAGATTTTTCAAAAAATATGCCTTTTATATCCAAATTCTATTTACAGAGACCTTTCACAGGAACGAATAAAGAAAATAAAAGATGAAATGGCAGAAGAAAGACAAAAGGCGCAATTTGATATTGCCTTTAAATACTATGAGCTTGGAGAATATAAGGAATGTGCAAGGATTTTGCAAAATATTATTTCAATCTGGCCTTCTGGTGTCTACACAGAAAAGGCAAAAAATATCCTTTCTGAAATCTCTGACAAGCTTAACGAAGAGGATGCAGAAAGCCTTTTTAAAATGGCACAGAGCTATTATGAGAATAATGAATATGACAAGGCTTTTAGCACATTTAAAAAGATAGTTGAGCTATATCCCCAATCAAGCTATGCAAAAGCAGGGCTTCTTGCAATGGGAAGGCTTAATGAAAGAATAGCTAATGAAAAAGCAAAAAAGATTTATGATGTAGGAAAAAGCCTTTTATTCCAAAAAAAATATGATGAGGCAGGGGAGAAGTTTGATAATGTCCTCTCTTTATATCCTACATCATATTGGGCAGCCTATGCTCAATATTCAAAGGGAGAGGTTTATTTTGAGATGAAGGATTATCAAAATGCAATATTAAATTGGCAAGGATTAGAGGAAAAATTCCCTGAATCAAACCTTGTTCCAGATGCACTATACCACATTGCAGGTGCTTATAGCCTATTGAATATGAAGGAGGATTCAGTTAAAACATACAAAAGGCTTCTTTTGGAATACCCAGAATCCATATATTCAAAGGGTCAATTAAGGGTTTTAATTACAGAAAAGATAAAGGAGATGGAGAAATGAATTACAGATTTCGGATTTCGGATTTCGGATTTGGAATTTTTTACAAACTTTGTGCCTTTGTTCCTTTGTTCCTTTGTGCCTTTAGTCTGTGTCTCTCCTCCATAGCATATTCAAAGACAATAGCATTTCTTGATTTTGAGGATAAAACATTAACAGGAAAGGGAAAGGAAGAGCTTAATTTGATTATTTCTTCTTTATTTCCATCAGATAGATTTACCCTAATCCCAAGAGAAAAGGTAAGTAGGATTCTTACACCAGCAATACAAAAAGAGATTGGCGTAATTACCCCTGAGATGGCATGGACAATTGGTGAGCTTTTGGAATGTGATGTAATAGTCATTGGCTCTATAGAGGATTCCCTTAGCCAAAGGTTTGTTAGATTTTCATTTATACCTACAAGCAGGAAGGATGACCCATATTTAAAAGAATGGCTTCTTGACCTATTCCTTTCTAATTTTGGTGTTAATACAAAGATTGAAAGGATTATTTCCCAATCAGAGATTGCTATTCCTCTGGGTAAAGAGGATGGAATAAAGATAGGCGATAAATTTGATTGTTTAAAAGATGGGATAAAAATAGCAAGTGGTGAGATTACATCCGTTGAACCTCGCAGGTCTTTTCTTTCTATTTCATCCTCAAAGGAAAAAATATCTCTATTTAACCTTGTAAGAAAAAGTAGCTTTGAGGTAAATAAAACAAAGGAGTTTCTCCTTATAAATACAAAGCCAAAGGCAAGTATATCTTGGAAGGGAAAAGAAATAGGAAAAAGTCCTATTATTATCAACGACAAAATAGAGGGAGACCTCCTTGTTTCAAAGGATGGCTTTGAGGATTTAAAGCTTGAAATAGAAAATAAGAGCAATCCCTATTCTTCCCTTGAGCTTTGTCTATATCTTACAACATTAAAGAAGGCAGAGAAAAGACCATTATCACTTACTGTTTCATCAATTCCTAATAATTGCGAGGTCTTTCTTGATGGAAAACTTGCTGGTCTTACGCCTCTCTTTATCCCAAACATGGAAGAAAAAGTCTATGAGGTTGTTGTAAAAAAAGAGGGGTTTGAAAGCCAAACACAAAAGGTTTTAATAAAGAAAGAAGAAGAGATAAGGGTTAATCTTTATCCTTTATCTTTACCGAAGGAACCTTCTATTCCACCAAAGGAAAGAGAATATTTAAGAGAAATAGTTTCTCTTCCAACATCTCATTGTTTAAAGGGAGGAGAGCTTGAATTTGGACTTACATATCCAGATATTTTTCTTTTAAAGGTAGGCATTCCCTCAAGCCTTAAAACAGAGATAAGCCTTTTTGGGATGGGTGCTAGCTTAAAGCTAGGCTATACTGATTGGCTTGGAATTTCTCTGTATTATAGGTCTTATGATATGGAGAAGAAAGAAAAGCAAAAAGATAGGGGATTTTGGTTTATATCAAGCCTTCCATCCAGATTTTTTAACATCCATCTTGGCTTGGGCCATTTATGGAAAGAAAGCTCTAATTGCGGGCAATATTTTGTTGGGATAGATATGCCAATAAAGAATTTTAGTTTATTGGCTGAATATGAAAAAAATGGGTTTGCTTTTGGTATTATGAAGCCATTAAAATTCTTTGATATAAAGCTTGGGATTGGAGAGCAGAATGATGAAACAAGATATAATCTTGGAATATACATTAAAAGAAATCGGAATTCGGAATAGATGGGATAGACTTAAAAAATGATACTAAAATTGGATAAGGATAATCCAGAGAAAGAAAGAGAGTATGAAATTTCGTGGCTTTTTTCTTTAACTCTAAATGAAAGGTTTGAGCTAATGTTTAAGAAAAGGGATGAGACAATCAGGCTTTTGGAGGCAAATGGACACAGAAGGGCTTTTGAAATTGTTAAAAGAAAATAGGGTTGATTTTGTGATAATAGGTGCAACCTGTTTTCCTGTATATGGCTATGTAAGGACAACATTGGATATTGATATCTTTATAAGACCAGAAAGACAAAATGCAGAAAGGACACTCAAGGCTTTAAAGGAATTTGGCTATGATATTACTGATGTTTCAATAGAAGATTTGTTGAATAAAAAGGTATTAATAAGGCAATATGTGGTGGAGACAGACATTCATCCATTTGTGAAGGGAATAACCTTTGAGAGAGTTTGGAAGAACAAGAAAGAAGCACCTTTTGGAGAAACAATGGTATTCTTTTCCTCATTGGATGATCTTATTAAGATGAAGAAGGCTGCAGGAAGGCCGCAGGATTTAGAGGATATTAAATATCTAATAACATTGAAGGAAAAACAAAGAAAGAAATGACCATAAGAGACAAAAGAAAATTAGGTGATATGCTTGTTAAGGCAAATATTATAACACAAGAGCAACTTTTGAAAGCCCTTGATGAGCAGAGAAGGACAAAGGAGAGGCTTGGAAAGACCCTATCAAGGCTTGGCTTTGCAACTGAAGAAACAATCCTTAATTTTCTAGGCTCTCAAATGGGTATAGCATATATAGACCTAGAAAATATAGAGATTGAAAGATTTGGAAAGGTCTTAAGGAATGATGTATTAGAGCCAATTGTTAGAAAGCACCTGGCAATTCCAATTTCTCTAACTGATGATGTTTTAACCATTGCTATGGCAGACCCATTAGATGTATTTGCTATTGATGACATAAGAAAGGTTACAGGCTGTAAGATAAGGGCTGTTGTCTCTTCTGAAGAAAAGATAAAGGCTGCAATAGACAAATGTTATAAAAAAACAGAGACAATGGAGGACATCCTTGCTGATGTTGATGTTAAAGCTGTTGAGGTTTTGAGGGAGGAAGAGGCTGTTGACCTTGAAAAGATAAAGGAAGAGGGCGAAGCTGTTGGAATAATCAGGCTTGTCAACCATTTACTCTCTGAAGCTGTTGAAAGGGGTGCATCTGATATACACATTGAGCCATATGAGGAGGATTTAAGGATAAGGTATAGGATTGACGGTGTCCTTCATGAAGCATTTTCTCCACCAAAGAGCCTTTGCAGGGCTATTATCTCAAGGTTTAAGATAATCTCTGGGCTAAATATTGCAGAGAGGCGTCTTCCCCAGGATGGAAGGTGCTCTATAAGGTTAAAAGCTAGGGAAGCAGATATGAGGGTTTCTATTGTCCCAACATCACATGGAGAAAAGGTTGTAGCAAGAATCCTTGACCCAACATCTATGGCTGTTGACCTTGTAAAATTAGGGTTTAATAAAGATATGCTTTCTCTCTATGAAAAAAAGATAAAAGAGCCGCATGGCATAATCCTTATAACAGGACCAACAGGCTGTGGAAAAACAACAACCCTTTATTCAACCCTTAGAACAATCAATTCCCCTGACAAAAATATTATGACCGTTGAGGATCCTGTTGAGTATAAAATGAGGGGTCTTAATCAAACACAGGCAAGACCTGATATTGGACTTGATTTTCCAACAACCCTTCGCTCATTCTTAAGGCAGGACCCTGATATTTTATTTGTTGGCGAAATAAGGGATAAGGAAACAGCAGAGGTTGCCATAAATGCCGCCCTAACAGGACATCTTGTATTCTCTACCTTACATACAAATGATTCTGTTGGAGCAATAACAAGGCTTCAAAATATGGGTGTTGAGCCATTTCTCATTGCCTCAACCCTCATCTTATCTGTTGCCCAGAGGCTTATTAGAAAGATATGCCTAGAATGTAGAATTCCTTATAAGCCAAAGGAAAGCTTTCTTAAATTCTTTGATATTTCTCCTGACACACCCCTTTGGAGGGGAGAGGGATGTAAGAAATGTAGTCAAATAGGCTACAAGGGAAGGATTGCCATATATGAATTACTTGATATAGACCATGAGATTCAAGAGCTTATTACAGAAAGAGAACCTGCTTCCAGAATAACAGAGCTTGCTATGGAAAAAGGGCTTGTTACATTAAAGGATGCAGCTAAAGAAAAGGTTTTGGAAGGAATAACAACAATAGAGGAAGGGATAAAGGTTGTAGCAGGGTAAGTGTTATTCTTTCAAACAGGAATTTATAAATATAGAAACAAGCTCAGGGTCAAAGAAAGAACCAGATTTTTCTTTTAAAAATGCAGACCCTTCTTCTTTTGTCTTGCCTTGTTTTAAAAGATGGGAAAAATTATCAACAATAGCAATTATTCTTGAGCCAATAGGAATATCCTCACCAGAGATGCCATCCGGGTATCCTGTGCCATCGTAGTTTTCATGATGGTGATATATAAGCTTGATAATGGGCTTAAATCCTGCATGGGAACGCAACATCTGAACGCTGATAAGGGAATGCTGTTTTATCCTTTCAGCCTCTTCTGGGTTAAGAAAATGCTCATCCTTTAGAAGGATTTCTTCTGGAATACCAATCTTTCCAATATCAATAAGAGAGGATGCTTCAGCTATTCTTTTTACCTCATCTTCTGCTAACCCCTTATTTTTTGCCAGCTTCTCTGCATATCTTGAAACCATTTCTCCATAGCCCCTTGTCCTTGGGTCTCTTGCCTCTATAACCGCTGATAGGGTTTTGAATGTTTCTATTGTATGCCTTTCCAGGTTTAAGTATAACCTGATATTCTCAATAGCAATAGAGACCTGGGAGCTAAGTGTTGTAAGAAGGGCAGAATCATCCTCATCGTATTCTGTCTCTAGCAATTTCTCAGAAAAAGATAGAACACCTATTGCTTCATCCTTAACAATAATGGGGCAGGAAATGTATGATGAGGGTTTATACATCCTTTTATCCTCTTCCTTAATCCTCTTATCTCTTTTTATATCAGAAACAATAGTTACCTCCTTTTCTAATGCACAAACACCAGCTATTCCCCTTCCTAGGCTAAGACCTTCCTCCCTTTTTTTCTCTAGGTCTGTTAACCCAATCTCTCCTTTAAGAATAAGCTCCCTATCCTCTATAAGGTGAAACCATACCTTCTTTGAACGCATCACCCTTGATGCAAAGGATATAACCTTTAAGATAAGTTCGTCAAAATTGGGAGCAGAAGCAATTTCCTTTACCATTTGATTAACCGTTGAAAGCTCAAGGGCTTTCTTCTTTATATCAAGGAAAAGGTCTGCATTCTCAATAGCAATAGCCATTTGATTTGCAAAAACCAAACTTAAGCGGACATCATCCTTTGTAAAATATGGCTCCTTATTAAAAAATTCTATTACACCCAAAAGATTTTCTCCTGATATAACTGGAATGCCAAGGAGGGTTTTGCAATGTATTGTTCTAATTGGTGCAAACCTTGGGTCTTCCTCGCATTTATCAATTATTAAGGGCTTTTTATTCCCTCCTATCCATTTTACTGTATCATCACCTGTTTTAAGAATGCCTTCAAAATCCCTTTCATCCATTCTTCCCTTTCCCCTGGCAGATATAAGGGCATATCCTCCCTCTTTTGGCTCAAAAAACCAACCAAATTCACACTCTAATAACTCACACCCTATGTTAAGAGAAAGCCCAATTACTTCCTTTATATCCTTTCTTAACATCATCTCACCCGCTATCCTCTTTATCCCCAAAAGCTCTTTTATCCTTTTCTGAGAAAGGTCATAAAGAAGGGCTGTTTCTATTGCTAAACCAGCCTCATTCGCTAGTGTTGCAAGAAGGTTCATATCTGCCTTTTCAAATATGCCCTGACCCTTTCTATTGCTTAAAGAAAATACGCCTACAAGCCTATCCTTTGTTATCATTGGAACGCATAGGCTATCCTTTGTCCTCTCACGAACCCCGGAAAACCTCTCATCAACCACCCTTCCAAGAAGGATAAGGGGTTTTCTCTCCTTTGCTACCCATCCAGCTATAGAGCCATCACCAACATATTTCTTTGTAGTTCTTATGATTTCCTCTGAAAGACCAGAGGCTACCTTTATGGTTAATTCATTTGTTTTTTCATCAAGAAGCATAATAGAGCCATTATCACAGGAAAAAAGCTCGCATCCCTTTTTAAGGATAAGCTGTAAAACATTATTAAGCTCCTTTCCTTCAGCAAGTGTTCTGTTTATCTCATAAAGGGAAACAAGCCCAGCTGTTAGATTCTTAAGCTTGTAATACATCTTTGTCTGAGAAATGGCAATAGAGGCTTGAGTAGATATGCCTTCTAAAATATTAAGGTCAGCATCTGTAAATGGCTGATTTCCATTCTTGTTGAATAATGCCATAACACCGACATTTTTTTCCTGATAGACAAGAGGGATAAATAGGGAAGATATAACCTTTCTCTTTAAAGGATTTGTAAATTTTGGCTCTTTTGTCAAATCAGGGCAGCTTATAGGTTTTCTTAAGCTAAAGGCCTCTCCAAGTAAGCCCTCATCCATTTTGCACCTGACACCATAAACCATATCAACAAGGGGATAAACTGTAATACAAGAAAGCTCATTAACCCCTTCATCAAGAACCCAAACCTCGCTTTTCATTGCACCTGTTGCCCTAAATGCCTCTTTAAGAATAATGTTTAGCTGGTCTTCTAAGTCAAGAACCTCTTCCTTTAATGACTTATCAATCTTTGATAAAGCAACAAATGCCTGTTTTTCCTTTTTTAGGGCAAGGGAGGTTTCTTCGTATTGACTTGCATTAGAAATAGAAGATGCAGCATAGGAGGAAAGGGTAGTTAAAGCCTCTTTTTCTTCCTTCCCTATTTTATGCTTCTTTTTAAAATATAGCTCAAGAATTCCTATAATGTTTCCAGCAAGTATCAGGGGGATGCCAATAAAATATTTGTAATTTTCGCTCCATTTAGGCCTTTCCTTTGGAAGGGCTAGGGAAACAATATACTCTTTTTCTTTTACCATAATACCAAAGGTATTATCTGGTTTTCCTTGAATATTCAAGGAATACCTTATTTGTGGCATTCCCTCTGCTATCTGCTCAACAATACAGGCTTCTCCATTCTTTACAAGAAGAAGGCTAGATTCTGCTATCTCCTTAAAGACATCGGCTAGATTAAGGCTTGATGCTAAAGAAAGGCTCGCTTTTTGAAGGCAAAAAAGCCTCTCCTTTCTTTTTTTATTTTTTTTCCTTTCCTCTTGGACTATAAGGGTAGAGATAAGGAGAAAAGAGAGGATAGCATAAATAGTAGGGTGTATAGGAACATTGGTTTTGTAATTAAGAAATATTGTAACACCTATAAATCCAAGGACAAGTAGCCATATAAAAAAATCAAATATAAACCCTAATCTTTTCATATCTTAAAATTATTACATCAAATTCCCTATTTGTCAATAGGTAAGTAAAAAAGAGGGTCTTCTGCCTTTCCCTTATTCCTTATTTCAAAGTGAAGGTGAAATCCTGTTGCATTCCCTGTTTTTCCAACCAGGGCAATAACATCTCCCTGTTTTACCCTTTGGGAAACCGAGACAAGGTTCTTTTTGTTATGGGCATAGACCGTGGCAAAGCCATCCTTATGCAAAATAATAATAACATTTCCATAGGTTGGTCTAAAATCAGCATAAGATACAACGCCATCAGCCGATGCCTTAATCTTAGAACCCTCTTGTGCTTTTATGTCTATTCCATTATGAAATCCAGAATCCCTTTTTCCAAATTTAGAGGTTATTTCTCCCTTAAGAGGCCAGATAAATTCTATTTTTGAAGGAGGCCTTATCTTTTCTTCTTTCTTTGGAACTGTCCACTTAAATATTGTGCAACCAGAAATAAGAAGACAGAAGACAGGGAACAGAAGACAAAAAAACAAAAATCCGAAATTGCTTCGCCATACTTCGTATTCTGTAATTCGCAATCTTTTAAAACTCTGTTTTACCTGTAAAATTGAATCTATCTATTTTAATAGTAGGAACATAGCAGGAGGATGCAAATTCCATAATCATTCCCTCAGAGCAAAGTTGTCTTTCCTTTGAAACAAAAGATACATTTGACAAAGCATCAAGGATAGATTGGGTGAACCTCATATTCTTTACAGGATAGGAAATTCTTCCATTTTCAATAAAGAATGTTCCATCCCTTGTCATTCCTGTTATAATAGCTTTCATAGGCTCTATAACATTTGTATAGTGAAACCTTGTAATAAGAAGCCCCTTTTTTGTATTTTTTACCATCTCCTCCTTACTTCCTTTTCCACTTGCCATAAATAGGTTAAGAGGAATAGGTCCTGCTGTATTTGGCTGTGGAAGGGAATGTCCTGTAGATAAGGTTTTTTCTCTATTTGCTGTATATTGGTCATAGCAGATATTCTTTGCAATTCCGTTTTCAATAAATACAACCTTTTGTTTAGAAACACCCTCAAAATCAAATGGCATACCTGTTCCCTGTGGATCTAGCCCATCATCCCAAATTGTAATATTCTCACCCATTATCTTTTTTCCAATATTTCCATACATAAAGCTCCTTTTCTCTTGAAAAGACAAAGCACCAAATCCAAGATAACCAAGAAATAGAAGCATATCAGAAACAGCAGGAGGCTCAAGGATAACGCTGTACTCACCTGGCTCTATCTCCTTTGGATTTATGGAAGATGTGGCTTTTTCAATCGCAGAATCTCCTAATTCTTGTGGATTTACATTATTTATATCCCTTGATATACAAGAAGCATAGCCAGATGAACCATCTTTTTCCATAACAATAACAAGGGATGCTGATGTAAGATGGGAAGATGCATCAACGCCGGATGAATTAGAAATAGAAATAGAAGCATTACCTGTTGAAAATGCACCAGATGAAACACAGCCCTTGCTTTCCCCTTTTTCTATTATTTCCTTTACAACGCCTGCCCTCCTTTCAGGAGAGCAAAAGGCTGTTTCTTTATAAAATGTAGGTATCTCTTTATAAAATGTAGGCTTTGGAAGGGCTAAATTTAAATCCTCTTTAGCAAATTTGGAAAGCTCAATTGCCCTATTGACAGCATCCTTTATTTTTTCATCACTTAAAATATTTGTTGAAACAGAACCTATCTTTTTATCCTTAATAACCCGTATCTTAAGATATTTGTCATTCTCATAGACATTTTGATGAATGGAAGAATTTGCAAATCTTGTCAAGCCAGAGCTATTTGAAACAAGAATAGCTTCTGTTTCATCAGCCTTTGAATAATTCAATACCTTTTCTAATGTTTTGTCCACTTTTTATATTATATAGCAAATCTTCTTAAATTGACAAACTATTTATTAAAAGTTTAAAATGCTAATAAAGATAAAAATTTAATGTGTGGAATTACAGGTCATATTAACCTTGGAAGAATTTACCCGACCACAAAGGAAGTAATAAAAAAAATGACAAATGTCCTTTATCATCGGGGTCCGGATGATAGTGGCTGCTTTTTTCAAATGGAGGATGGAAGGATATTGGAAGAAAAAGATACATTTGGCGATAATGATAAAGAAAAGCTACCAATTAAGGCTGCATTAGGCCATAGAAGGCTCTCTATCATTGACCTTTCTCCTTTAGGCCATCAGCCAATGTCAAATAAAAGAAAAAATGTTTGGGTGGTTTTTAACGGCGAGATATACAATTATAAAGAGCTTAAAGATGAATGCAAAGGATATGAATTTATATCAAATTCTGATACTGAGGCTATTTTAGCCTCCTATGAGAAATATCAAAGTGGGTTTATTGAAAGGCTTGATGGAATGTTTAGCCTTGCATTATGGGATAAAGAAAATGAAAGGCTTATTCTTGCTCGTGATCCTATGGGAAAAAAGCCACTTTATTATAGCGTTCAAGACCAAACCCTAATCTTTGCATCAGAGCTTAAATCCCTTATTCTTCATCCACTTATAAAAAGGGAGATTGATATGAAATCATTGAGAAAATACCTGTTTTATGGCTATATCCCTTCACCAAATTCAATATTTAAGGGCATAAAGAAGATTTTAGCAGGTCATTTTTTGGTATTTAGCAAAAATGGCATTGAAATAAAGCAATATTGGACACCAAGGTTTAGAGAGAAAAGAAAAACTATTTCTGAAAATGAGGCAATATCTGATTTAAAATCCCTTCTTGAGAATGCTGTTAAAAAAAGGCTCATCTCTGATGTTCCTTTGGGAATATTTTTAAGCGGAGGTATAGATTCATCTACAATTACATTCTTTGCAAGCAAATTGGTTCCGAGGATAAAGACTTTCTCCATTGGTTTTACAGAAAAGGGATATGATGAATTAGGCTATGCAAGAAATGTGGCAAAGTTTATAGAATCAGACCATTATGATGAGGTTCTTTCTATAGATAAGCTACTTGATATTATTCCAAAGATTCCAGAGATATTGGATGAGCCAATGGCAGACACATCCATAATTCCTACATACCTTTTATCTTTGATAACAAGAAAAAAGGTAACAGTAGCTTTAGGAGGGGATGGTGGAGATGAGCTTTTTGCTGGTTATCCAACATATCTTGGACATAGGGTTTTTGAATACTACAAAAAGATACCAAGCCTCTTTCGCAAAGGGATTGCAGAAATGGTTAATCTTCTGCCAACAAGGCTTGGTTATTATACATTTGATTATAAGGCAAAAAAGTTTATTAGTGGCGATGGCTTTCTAGGAGAAGTTAGGCATCAGCTTTGGTCTTCTTATTTTTTACCACAGGAAGTAGAGAGGCTTTTTGTAAATAAAGAAGAAGGGGATGTATTTGAAGATATTGAATTCTATTTAAAAGATTGCAATTCTTCTAATATGTTAGAAAGGATGCTATTTTTGGATATGAAGCTATATTTTCCTGAATCTATATTAGTTAAGGTAGACAGGGCAAGTATGGCACATTCATTAGAGGTAAGGGCACCATTTTTGGATAAAAAGCTAATGGATTTTATAAATTGCCTTCCCATCTCTTATAAGCTTCATAGCTTAACTGGAAAGTATTTATTAAAGAAGGTAATGAAAGGGTTGCTTCCTAATGAGATTCTGTATCGTAAAAAACAGGGGTTTAGTGTTCCTGTTGGAGAATGGATAAGGAAAGAGCTAAAGGGGCTTACCCAAGAACTTTTTGAAAAATCTAGGATTGACAAAGATGGAATATTTGCTTATAATTTTGTTAAACAATTATTAGATGAACATATTTCATTAAAAAAGAACAATTGGAAGCCAATATGGGCATTGCTTGTTTTTCAATTGTGGCATGAAAGGTATATAGAATAGTGGAGAAAAAACTAATTTTTAGCCTTTGCATTTTTGCATTGATTTTAAGACTAGGGTGGGCAATCCATCTAAAGGAGGCAGGGCTTGTGTTTTCTGATGCAGTTTCTTATGACCAATTGGGAATGAGCATTGCACATGGCAAAGGCTATGTAGATTCCGAAGAAAAGCCAACAGCTATGCGGTCTCCAATATATCCTATTTTTATTGGATGTATATACTGGCTATTTGGGGAACACAATCTATTTGTGGTAAGAATATTCCAGGCAATATTGGGAAGCTTTAGCTGTCTTCTTGTTTTTCTTATAGGAAAAAGGGTTTTTAACCCTCAAGTTGGTCTTATTGGTGCATTCCTGGCATCCTGGAATCCATATCTTATTTACTACACAGGACATATTCTTCAAGAAACCCTTTTTATATTTATGGCATTAGCTCTGATATACTTTCTTACAAAAATCAATGATGGAATAGTATTTATTGTCTTGTCTGGTATTTTTGCAGGGCTTTCTATTTTGACCAGAGAGGTATTTGTCTTTTATATTCCCTTCTTGTTTATAGGGTTCTTTTTTGTTACAAGGCTTAAAAAAATAGCCCTTTTCTTTTTGATTTTCGCTTTTGTCTGGAGTTTTTGGCTTATTAGAAATTACTTTACTTATGGAGGGGTTGTAACCAGGTCAGCAGGCGAAGCAGTAAGCAAAGGAGGAGGGATATGGATTTTGTTCTGGCAGGGAAATAACCCATATCTTGACAAAGGCGAGCTAGAAAAAGAGGGAAATTATATTAGTGTTGGCATAATAAATGAACTCTCTTTAGTTCCTTTAGAAAAAAGGGATGAATATGCAAAAAAGAAGGCATTAGAGCTTATCTTATCTGACCCTATAAGAACCTTAAAGGTTCATATCATAAAATTTGGGAGGTTCTGGAGGTTATATCCCCACAAGACAAAGCTTCTTAGTGAATTGACACAAAAATCAACCGATTGGGCTAAAATTGTAAGCCTTCTCTCTGATGGCTGGATTATTCCTTTAGGACTTATTGGATTTTTACTTGCCTTGCCTTTATGGCAGAAGCATTTATTTTTATCTTTATGGATATGGGGTATGTGTTTTGGCCATATCCTTTTTTATCCTATGATTCGCTATCGGCTTCCTGTTATGCCAATGGTTATGCTATTTACAGGGTATGCCATATTTAAAGGTTATGATTTTATCCAAAGAAGGTGCGGGTATTAGTAATCTGCCATGAGCATCCACCCCTGGGAGGAGGAGGGGGTTGGGCAGCCTCCCAGATTGCAATGAATCTAGTTAAATTGGAAAACAAGGTTGAATTTATTACCTCTCATTTCTCTGGATTAGAAAGAAAAGAGGTAATAAATGGTTATCTAATTCATCGGGTAAATATTGGAAGGAGGTCAAAGGATGGTTGTAGTGGTTTTGAATTATTAAAATTTATGTTTTTGGCAATTCCAAAAACACTTAGAATAATTAAGGATTTTCATCCAGATTTTATTATCGCCTTCTTTACCCTTCCTTCTGGATTTATTACCCTGTTAAGTAAATTTTGCTTTCGTATTCCATATATTGTATCATTACGAGGGGGGGATGTCCCTGGTTTTTTGCCAAATGAATTGGGTTTTTACCATAAGATTACCAAGCCTTTAATAAAGCTCATCTGGAAAAATAGTTCTTCAGTTATTGCTAATAGTATTGGATTGCAGGAATTAGCAAAAAAAACCTTGCCGAATGTTAAGGTTATCTATAATGGAGCAGACTTAGAATTCTTTAAACCAGACCTAACTCAAAGGAAAAATGGAAAGGTAAAAATACTCTTTGTTGGCAGATTGGTTTATCAGAAAAATCCAATATGGTTTATTCAAGCTATTCCGGAAATAGCTCAAAGAACTAACACTAGCTTTGAGATTGAGATTGTTGGGGATGGCCCATTAAGGTCATCAGTTGAAAGAGAGGTAAATAATTTAAATTTAAAAGGGATTGTAAAGATTAGTGGCTGGTTAAGAAAAGATGAGCTTTTAAAAAAATATCAAGCATCAGACATATTTGTTCTGCCCTCAATTGAAGAGGGGATGCCAAATGTTGTAATTGAAGCTATGGCGTGTGGATTACCCATTGTAGCTACAAATATCCCAGGAACTAATGAGTTGGTTAAAGATGGTTATAACGGGATATTGGTTGAGTTGAATGATAAAGATAAATGGATGGATACCCTGGTTGGCCTTATAGAAAACAGAAAAAAAAGAGAAGAGATGGGGCTAAAGTCTTTAGAACTAATTCAAAAATTCACTTGGCATGAAGTAACAAAGATGTATTTGGAGGAGATGCACAATGGATAAGCAACAAGAGACAAAAAGTTTTTACGATGAATATTGGCCAAAAAATATTCCAGATTATTCCAAGACAAAAGAGCATGTATTTTCTTTATTGCCACAGAGGGATTTTAAATTAGCTCTTGATGCAGGTTGTGGTACGGGAGTATGTTCTTTAGCCCTTTCTGAAAAGGCAGAAAAGGTGATGGGTGTTGATATAAGTGGAGAGTGTATAAATACAGCAAAAGAGCTGGCAAATAAGCTAAATAGGAATAATATTGAATTCAAAAAAGCCAGTTTGTTAGAACTTCCATTTAAAGATGAAACCTTTGATTTAGTCTTTAGCTGGGGCGTTATTCACCATACTGTTAATCCCATTAAAGCATTGGATGAATTAGTAAGGATTCTTCAAAAAGACGGCGTGCTAATATTGGCCGTCTATTTAAAAACAAACTTTACCTTTTTTCATGAAGCCATAAGAAAAATATGCCTTAGGCTTTCCCCACCTCTTAAAAATGCATTTATTAAATTTGTAACTAGTTTTGTTAAAATAGCAGAAAAATTTGGAAAAACCACCAAGGTTCGAGATGACACTTGGATAGAAGCTCAGGTTGAAGATTGGTTTTTCGTCCCAGAAAAGCATTTCTTTAAGATAGAAGAAATGAAAGTATTATTTGAAAAAAGGGGATTAAGCTTTGAATTGCTTTGTCCTCAAACGGGAAGATTTAAGAGTTCTTCAAATTTTATTGTAAGGGGAGTTAAAAAATAATCATTTAAGACAAAAGCTAAAAATGACAGTGAGCGACGAGATATTAGTTGAAATTAAGAGATGCTACCAAAGGGATTATAATGGGGTTAATAATCTGCCTTTAGATAAAATAGCAAATGATTTTGTCTCCAAAGTAAGGGCAGAGGAGCAAATTAGGGTTTTATCAAAGTATGTTGGGGATTTAAGAGGAAAGAAGATACTAGGTAGTGGTTTTGGGGCATTTGTTGTAGTGGCTAGAGAAAATGGATTAGAGGCTTTTGGATTAGAGCCTAACAAAACAGCCTATGAAATCTCTTTAGAATTGCTTAAATTCAATGGCTTTGAAGACAATATAATAAAATATGCAAGGGGTGAGGATATACCATATGAGGATGGAATGTTTGATATAGTGTATTCTTCGCAAGTACTAGAGCATGTTCGGGATCCAAAAAATGTTCTTAAAGAATCTATTAAGGTATTAAAAAAGGGTGGCTCTCTTCAGTTTGTGATCCCTAACTATGCCTCATTTTACGAGGGACATTATGGAATATTTTGGATTCCTTATTTACCAAAAGGATTGGCAAAGATATATATAAGGCTTTATGGAAGGAATCCTGCTTTGATAGATAACTTGCATTTTATAACCCCCTTCTATCTTAAAAGGATAATCAGCTCAATCAGTAATATTGAAGTCTTAAGTTGGGGAACCGAGCTCTTTGATGAAAGGATGAAAACCCTAAATTTTTCAGAATGGGGAGACTTAGGAAAGGTAAAGAAATGGTTGTATTTTTTAAAAAGGCTTGGCTTAATTGAAGCAGTAAGGGTTATTTCAAAAGTGCTTGGATTAAATTGTTGACTAACGATAGGTTAGGGTGTATAATCTTAACCTATGCAGATAAAATTACATAAGAATGCAACCACAACATTAGCGATAAGAAGGGTTATCAAAGAAAGCCCTCTTTCTGCTTATGCTCTTGCTAAGAAATATGGCCTTTCTCAGACTACAATTCACAGATGGAAAAATGCTCCTAACCTTGAAGATAAATCCTCTCGTCCTCATAAGCTTAAT
>JBFMDZ010000023.1 GCA_040753555.1 bacterium | reverse complement strand
ATATAGAACAAGATGAAAATTTAAAAAATAATGTGGAATTCAAAGAAAAAATTGAGAAAATATTTAAAGTTTTTGGTGAAGATGAAGCTATAGGGGCTATTGAAAGAGAATATATAGAGACTACAAAACTTGAGCAAGAATATACAAATTTGAGATGGGGAACCTATACAACCTTGTGTGCAATTAGTTTCGCTATAGCCGGCTATGTGCTTTCTACCCTTAACTCACTTCATATAATAGTAAAGATAATTACTCTCTTCTTTGCCTGGTTTGTGCATTTCTTTGCCACATTTTTTTATTGGTGGATGCATAAAATTAGTCATTCTCTGAGAGATTACTTGAAACAATTAGAGTCCATTTTAGGTTTTTATAAATATACTCTGCGAAGCAAAAGACCTGTTCCTGCATTGAAGATTTTCAAAAAACAGATACAATTCAAATTTCATTGGGTTGTCTATGCAATAACAATTTTATATCTAATTGGGGTAATTCTGTTTGCAATAAGATTTCAGAGTCTTATAGAAAGATAAATGAAAAAAAATATTGTCCTTATAATCCGTGATGGGTGGGGGATAAATCCCAATTTAGAGTATAATGCGGTGGTAAATGCTAAAACACCTAATATGAATACTTTTTTAAGAAAATATCTTAATACAATTTTGAAAGCCCACGGGCTCGCAGTTGGGTTGCCCGAGGGGTACCAAGGTTCTTCTGAGGTTGGGCATCTTAATATAGGTGCAGGAAGAATTGTAGAACAAGAATTAAAACGAATAAATGATGCTATGGAAGATGGCAGTTTTTTTGAGAATACCAACTTCCAAAAAACTATTGAAAATTGTAAAGCAAACAATTCTTCTCTTCATTTGATGGGACTCGTCCAAGATGAGGGCGTTCATGCTCATCAAGATCACCTATTTGCGATAATGAAACACGCTAAGGAAAAAAACCTTAAGAATTTATTTATCCATTTTTTTACAGACGGGAGAGATACTCCTCCAAGAAGCGCTCTAGAGTTCCTTATGGTGTTGAACAAGAAAATAAAAGAATGCGGGATAGGTAAGATTGCTACTTTGATAGGACGATATTATGCTATGGACAGAGGCAAAAACTATAATTTAACTACGCGAGCCTATAATGCATTAACAAAGGCAGAAGGAATTAGAGTTGGCACAGCAGAAGAGGCAATCCAAAAAGCTTATGATGAAGATAAGACACCTGATGGGACACCAATGTTTGATGAATACATTCCCCCATTTATAATAGATAACTTTCCAGGAATAAAAAATGGTGATTCAGTTATTCATTTTAATTATCGCCAAGATAGAGCTATCCAGTTAACCCAAGCTTTTATTGATAATAATTATCCTATGCAAAGATGGGAAAAACTAGATATAGTTTATTGTGGACTAACAAGATATTACGATGCTTTCCCATTTTATGTATTAGAGCCAATGAATGAAAGGGGGGGTATGGAAAATCTTTTAGGGGAGGTCATAAGCAAAAACGGATTAACACAACTTCGCATTTCTGAGAGTCAAAAGTTTAGACATGTCACCTCATTTTTTAATGGAAAACTTATTGAACCATTTTTTAATGAGAAACGAGTTGAGATTAAAAGTATGTACGATCCTGCAACATTTGCAGAACATCCAGAAATGAATGCTTACGATGTTACAAAGAGAGTAATAGAGGAGATAGATTCCAATAGGTTTAATTTTATTGTTTTAAACTTTGCTAATTGTGATATGGTGGGACATACTGGAAATTATGAATCAGCAATAAAAGCAGTAGAGATAGTAGATGAATGTGTAGGTAAGGTAGTAGAAAAAGTCTTATCGCAAAATGGTATAGCATTAGTCACCTCTGATCATGGAAACGCAGAAGAAATGATAGACTATCAAACGGGACTACCTAAAACTGCTCATACTAAAAATCCTGTAGAATTTATCTATATTGCAAATGATTATAAGAATATAAAACTTAAGCCTAAAGGTATTCTGTCTGATATAGCCCCTACAATATTAGATTTATTGGGAATAGAAAAGCCAAAAGAGATGACTAGTGAAAGCCTAATATCTTAATTTTTAGTAACTACTCAGGTTTTTTAAGTAGACAAGAAGACAAAGATTTAAAAATATGGGAAAAATTGATATTGTTTAGGATTTTGAATTTAGGATTTTATTATTTTTCGCTTGTCAGAAGGTGAGTAGATACGAGTTTTTTTTAATCCTTTCCTTTTTAGTCAAAAATTCCTTGACAGGAAAGAGATATTTGTTGTATATTTTTAATTATGTTAAAGAATCCTTTGGGAAAAATCGCAACAGGCATAGAGCTTACTATTGATTCAGTTAAGCTATGTAGGTTAAAGAAAAAGGATAAGATCTTCCTTCTTAATCTCTGTAAAAGAAAGATACATAGCGAACCTCTTCGCGATGATGAAAAGGATGCCTGGAGCAATCTAGCCATTGATGCTATAAAGAAGCTTTTATCAGAAAATAAAATAAAGGCGCATGAGGTTTATGTATCCATTCCATCATCTTCTGTTGTAATAAGATACCTGAAGCTTCCATATATGCCTCCTGAGGAGCTTCGTGAAGTAATAAGGTTTGAAGCAGAGGAGCATATTCCATTTGAGGTGGAGCAGGCATTGATGGATTTCCATATTACAAAGGATTTTATTGAGAAGGAAGAGAGGATAATGGAGGTTCTTCTTGTTGCAGCAAAGAGGGAGGTTATCCATGAATATATCCATATATTTCAAAAGGTAGGTCTTGATCCTATTTATATCAATGTTGATACATTTGGAATAGAGGATGCCTGGGAAATAGGTGAAGAGGGCTCTACAAAAGGAGAAAAGGTTGTAGCTTTGGTTGATATTGGAGGAAGGACAACTAATATAAACATTATAGAGGGCAATGCATCATCCTTTAATAGGGATATTATTGTTGGTGGAAATGATTTTACAGACAGTGTAAAGGATGAATTTGGAATAACATTTTCTGAGGCAGAAAATAAAAAGGAGGAAAAGGGAGCAATACTTTTAGGAGAAGAATATGGGACAGTAACAGATGACGAAAAGGGAAGAATATCCTATTGTTTAGAATCTGTTGCCTCAAGGCTTCTTGATGAGCTTGATAGATCATTTACCTATTATTATACCCAGCTTCCAAGCTATAAAAAGAATATTGATAAGATTATCTTAAGTGGTGGAAGCGCCAACCTTCCAAACCTGCCAGCCTTTCTTTCTCAAGGATTGGGAATAAATGTTGTTCTTACAAATCCCTTTTTAAATATAGACCTTTCAAAAGGTAATTTTAAGCCAGGTGAGATTGAAAGAAAAAAAACAGGGTTTACAGCAAGCATTGGCTTGGCACTTAGAGGATTACAATGACAATAATAAACCTTCTTCCACCAGAAATAATAGAAAAAAGAAAAAAGAGGCAACAGGGTATATTTATTGTAAGCATTGTTCTTCTTTATGCAATGATTCTTTCTGGAATAGGTTTTTATCTCAATATGAAAAAGCTTGGTCTTCAGGCTAATATTAAAAAGATAGATGAAGAAATTGCAAGTCTTCAGCCAACATTGGATAAGATTAAGCAAATAGAGGCTGAAAATGCCGAGATAAATAGAAGGCTTTCTGTAATTCAGACCCTTATAAAGGGAAGGTTTAAATGGGTAAAGGTTTTAGAAGAGGTAAGCAAGACAATAACAATAACACCAGATATCTGGCTTTCCTCACTTTCTCCAACAGAAGAAAATGGCATTTCCCTTTCTTGTTCAGGGTTTTCTAACTACTCTGTTGCAAATTTTATTGTAGTTTTAATGGAAAATCCATTCTTTAGCGATATAACCCTTAGTGCTGTTTCTTCATCAGGAAGGGAGAGTGAAGAAAAAACAGTAACCTTTGGTTTGACACTAAAATATAATCTATGAAGAAATTAACCGAGAAGCAAAAGCTATACCTAATAATTTTTCTAATTATTGGAGGTGGTGGTTTTGTCTTTTACAACAATTTTTTTAAGCCATTAAACAATGAGATAAAAAGCCTTTCTTCACAGAAAAAGGACAAAGAAACAACCCTTTCTGCAAATAGAAAAGAGGCAGCAAGGCTTCCCTTTGTTGAAGAGGAATCAAGAAGGCTTAAAATTGAGCTTTCCTATGCAGAACAGGTTCTTCCAAAAGACCTGGATGTTCCCTATCTTCTTACAACCCTAACCCGGCTTTCTGAGGAATATAAGGTTTATTTTCCAGCTTTTTCACCAGGAACTATAGAAGAAAAGGGTGACTATGCGGTATATCCCATTAACCTTTCTATTACTGGAACATTTCATAATGTAATAAAATTTATTTGTGCAATTGGAAACCTTGAAAGGCTTATTAACACAATAGACCTATCCGTAGGTGCAAGTGGTGGAGGTCAAACAACAGAAGAAAAAAAAGGGCCTGTTGATACAGTTAGTGTTCCTTTAAAGCTTGAGTCGTATATATACAGATGAAAAGTCAAAAGTCAAAAGTCAAAAGTCAAAAGTGTGGTAAGAATTTATTGAATATTCTATCACTTGTTATTTGTTGTTTGGTTATTGTTTCAGGATGCAAAAAGAAGGAAGAGGTAAAGCCTGTTGAGCCACCTGTAAGACCTGCTATTCCCGTTGAGGTTCCTCCTCCAAAATACGAGACATATCAATACCTTGATATGGGAAGGAGGGATCCATTCATTCCATTAAGAGGAGTAGGAATAGCAAAAGGGATAAGAAGTAGAGAGGTCGAAGTGGTTGAAAAGGGAACAAAGACAGAAGAATCAGAAATGGAAGGATGGACTATTTCAGGGTATATCTTTGATAAAAAGGAAAAAATGGCTATTGTTAAAACCGAGAGCGAGAATTATCTCTTTGTAGATAATAAGCTTCTTGATAAAGATGGGAATGAAATTCCTGATGTAAAAGCAAAGGTAAAGCAAAATGAAATAATTTTAACCAAAAAGGGAAAAAATGCATTTTTAAAGATGGAAGAAAAAGAAATAGAGGAGGAAAGCTATGAATAAACAAGGAGGAAATAGAATGAAGAAGATATTTCTGGTTGCATTATTAGGGTTTTTTGGGGTAGCACAAGGGTATCAATTGACAGGGATAGAAGGGTATGATGAGAATGGAAAAACAAGGGTGGTAATTGCCACAAATGATGTGCCTCAGTATAGGGCATTTGTCATCTTGAATCCACCAAGGCTTATAATTGACCTTTTAAATGCCGAAGATAGCCTTTTGAAAGAGAAGATTAAAAATAGAAGCAATGCTATTTTAGGTATTTCTTCACAGCAGAGGTTAAAGGAGCCTGTTAAGATTACAAGGGTAACAATTGCTCTAAAGCAGGTCTATCCATACCAACTCCTTTCTGATAAAAATAGCTGTTTAATTGAGATGGATACAGGTATATCAGAAAAAAAGGAGGTAAAGAAAGAGGTTAAGGAGGAACCTGTCCCTGTACCAGAAATGGGTATTCTTCCTCCTTTAGGAAAGATAGAGGAGGCTATAAAACCTAAAGAGGAAAAAATAGAGGAAGAGAAAGAGGAAGAATTATTTTCTATGAGGTTTTATGAGACAGATCTCCTTGATGTTTTAAGGGCATTATCCAAAAAGATAAAAAAGGATATTGTTTCAGGCCCTGATGTATCTGGTGTAATAACCATTGAGCTTAATAATGTGAAATGGGATCAGGCATTAAATATGATTTTAAAGCCAAATAACTTTAATTGGGTAGAGGAGGATGGAATAATTAGGGTAGACACAAAGGAAAATCTTTTAAAAACAGCTGTTAGCACAGAGGTTGTTCCTATAAACTATGATAAGGCAGAGGATATGTCAAAGAATATTGAGCCACTTTTAGACCCAGATGCAGGAGGAAAGATTGTTATAGATAAAAGGACAAATTCCTTAATAATTACAACAACATCAAAGAATTTAGAGGAAATAAAGGGTGTAATAAAAAACCTTGATTTGCCGACCCCTCAAATTATGATTGAGTCAAAGATGGTAACCATAGATTCCAATGAAACCCAGAACCTTGGGATTAGATGGGGGTTTACCCATCCATCCTCTGCACAAGATACAACAGAAGGGCTGGTTAATCTTCAACCAGGTCTTTCCTCAACAAATTTTTCTATTGGAAGGCTCTCTGAAAATACAAATCTTTTCCTTCAACTCCAAAACTTAATAACAAAGGAAAAGGCAGAGCTAATTTCTGCTCCAAAGATTGCTACATCTGATAATCAAAAGGCAAAGATAAAGGTTGGTGGAGAGGCTCCCTATGCAGAGACAACACCATCAGCAGAGGGTAGTGCGGTCGGCGTCTCTGTTAAATACATTGATATGACAACAGAGCTTGAGATAACCCCAAAGGTTAACCCTGATAAAACTGTGCTTTTAGAGCTTAAAATTTCAACAAAGGGTGGAAATCCAGAAAATACGATTGAGGTAGCAGGCGTAGGAGAACATACAGCTCCTACAAAGAGTGAGCAAGAGATTGAAACAAAGATTATAGTGCAGGATGGAGAAACAATTGTAATAGGTGGAATGATTGCTAAGGATGAGCAGGTAATAGAATATTCTGTGCCATTTTTCTCTGACCTTCCATTTATAGGAAGGGCATTTAGACATAAAAGCACAAGAGCTTCCTCAACAGGCATTCCAATGAAACGAGAGCTTCTTGTTTTCCTTACTCCACATATTCTAAATCAATGAAAGAAAGTGCAAAAGTGCTTAAAGCTCGGAAGCTCGGAAGCTCGGAAGCAAAAAAGTTTTTAGTTAACCCTTCCGCTCTTCTGCACTTCTGTTCTAAATAAGATGATGAATTTTAAAAACAGATAAACATAATGAAGAAAGGATTATTGATGATTGCCTTAATTGGCATTGTTTTTCTTGCCTATTCACAAGAAAGCTATAAAGAGCTAGATGTATTCTCTGAGGTATTTTCTTATGTAAGGCAGGCCTATGTAGACCCAGCAAAACTAGATTCAAAAGAGCTTATCTATGGGGCTATCAATGGAATGCTTCAAACCCTACAGGACCCATTTACAAGGTTTATGCCGCCGCAGGCACATAAGGAGATGGAGACAGAGCTTTCTGGGCAATTCGGCGGATTGGGGATAATAATTACAATAAAGGATAATAAGCTTGTTGTCATATCGCCCATAGAGGATACACCAGCCTATAAAATAGGTGTAAAAGCAGATGATTGGATAACCCATATTGATGGAACATCAACCGAGGGAATAACCCTGCAAGATGCAGTAAGCAAAATGAGGGGTCAACCCGGAACAAATGTTACCATTACCATTGCAAGAAGGAATGAGCCAAATCCCATTAGCTATACAATAACAAGGGATGTCATAAAGATAAAGAGCGTAAAATCGGAGATGATTGATGATAAAATAGCTTATATAAGAATTACATCGTTCAATAACAATACAATTCTTGAGTTTAATGATGCATTTAATGAAGTCTCAAAGGCAAATCCAGAATATATTGTGCTTGACTTAAGAAATAATGGTGGTGGAACCCTTCAGGCTTCGGTTGGTGTTTCGGGAAAATTTCTTGCAGGAGGCTCTCTTGTTGTCTATACAAAGGGAAGGGAGAATACACCAGAGATAAGGTATGTTGCAGAAAATTCAGAGGCAAAGGTTAAGGCAAAGATGGTTATTCTTGTAAATGGTGGAACAGCATCGGGTGCTGAAATATTAGCAGGTGCCTTAAAAGACCATAAAAAGGGAATTTTGCTTGGAAAGAAGACATTTGGAAAGGCATCTGTTCAAACAGTGTATAACCTTTCTGATGGCTCTGGGCTTGCCTTAACAACAGCCCATTACTATACACCCAATGGAAACCTTATTCATGGCAAAGGCATAGAGCCAAATATAGTTGTTGATGAGGAACAAATACCAGAGGAAAAGAGAAAAATTATTGAGAAATTTGAGGATGGAACATTAACAGAAGATTTTGTAGAAAACAATGCTACCTATACAGACAAAGAAATAGAGCAATTTATAGCAAGCCTTAAGAAAAGTGGAATAGAGATTGAGAGAAAATATATCCTTCGTGATATAGAAAAGGAGGCAAAAGAGCTAAAAGGCGAAAAACCCTCTATTATTGATAGGTATTGCGACTTACAGCTTGCAAGGGCAATTGAGATTATTAAGGCAAGAGAATTCTGGAAGGAATAATTTTTGAGTAGAAAACCATTTGTTCCCATCCTTGTTTTTTACATACTGGGGATTTCAATAAATAATCTTCCATATTCCTATCCATTCCTTCTTGTATCAATCCCTCTCTTTTTTATTTTCTTGTCTTTAAAGAATAAAACCTCTTTTGTTTTCCTTTATCTTTCAATTATTTTTTTTGGCTCTTTTTCCTGCAAGCTCCATTCTTATAAAGGAGCCTTTAATATTGCAAATTATGTTGGAGAAAAGGGGAATCTTATAGGTGTAATCATTGATTATCCTATGAGGTATCCAGAAAGGACATACCTTGTCTTAAAAGCAGAATTTTTTAATGGCAAAAAGGCAGATGGTCTTATTTCTGTAAGTGTAAAGCCTTCCAATCTCTCCCTTTCTGATAAGCTTTTTATTCCTGATATAAAGATAAAAGAGCCAAAGGAATATAAAAACCCAGGAAGGTATAACAAAAAGAAGGTGCTTGCAAGAAGGGGAATCTATTGTAGTGCATGGGCAGATAATGTTGTAGTGCTTGGAAAAGGAAAAATAAACCCCCTTTTATTACTTGCAGGAAAGATTAAAAAAAGGGCAGAAGAGATACTTTCTTTGTTTCCTCCTGAGGAAAGAGGCTTTTTGTTGGGAATTATCCTTGGAGAGAGGGTTGGGATAAGCGATTGTCTTAACAAGGCATTTGCTGACACAGGAACAATCCACATCCTCTCTGTTTCAGGGCTTCATCTTGCATTGCTTTTTGGTTTTCTTGTTATTGTATTTGGGAACATAGGAATAAAAAAGCCATATAAATTTATTTTTAGCTTGCCATTTCTCTTTTTATTTTGTCTGATAACAGGCTCATCTACTCCAACGGTTCGTTCTTTAATTATGATATGTGTATTCATTTTTTCCTTTATATTTGAAAGGGAATCTAATGCCTACAATACCCTTGCCATAGCTGCTTTTATTATCCTTCTTAAAAACCCTTATGAATTATATGATATTGGCTTCCAGCTTTCCTTTGTTGCCTGTCTTTCCCTTATCTATCTTACACCACGGCTTATAATTAGAAAGAATAAGCTGTTTTTATTTATATCAAGCTGTATCTCTGCCTCTATTGGAATAGCCCCTCTCGTCTTATTTTGGTTTTCAAGGGTATCTTTAATCTCCCCCCTCTCAAATTTTATTGTTATCCCCCTGGTTGGTGTTCTTCTTCCTTTTGGGCTTATATTTATATTTTTAGGGTTTATAAATTTATATCTGGCAAACCTTTTTGTCCTGCCCCTTTTTTTATTAACAAACCTTACAATCAAAGCAGTTCTTTATTTTTCATATATTCCAGCAAGTTCAATTAGCCTTCCCTCTCCAGGTATTCCAATTGTTATCTTCCTTTATTTCTTTATCTTTGTATTTGCAAATAGGATAAAAGCCCTTTTTATCCCGACATTGGTCATTATAAATCTAATGCTTTTGTATAATGTTTTGAAAACCCCTGTATTTGAAGCAACATTTCTTGATGTTGGATTAGGTGATTCTATATTTATAAGAAGCCCAAAGGGATGCAATATTTTAATTGATGGAGGCCCTCCTGGTATGGGAAGGTCTTGCGTCCTTCCATTTTTAAGATATAGGGGGATAGATAGGATAGATGCAATCTTTGCAACCCATTCTGATGCTGACCATATTGGAGGCTTAATTGATTGTTTAACAGAGCTTAAGGTAGGAAGGGTATTTTATAATGGCCTGGATTGTTCCTCTAAAACATATCAGGATTTTAAAGCTGTCATTAAAGAAAAGGGTTTTTCTTTGCAAAGGCTAAAAATGGGGAATAAAATTAAAGGATTAGACCTTGATATTGAGGTTTTAAACCCACCAGAAGAAATGTTTTCTGATGATAACAATAATTCATTGGTATTAAAGGTAAGCTCAAAAGACCTTTCGTTTCTCCTTCCAGGGGACATTGAAAAAGAGGCTATAACAGACATTTCTAAATATTACAAAGAAGGCTTAAACTCAACAATCCTTAAATCCCCCCATCATGGAAGGAACAAAATTCCCGAAAAATTCCTTTCCCTTGTAAAACCAGAGGTAATTATAGCAGAGGGATGGGATGCAATATCAGAGGATATTATAAGCACAAATGAATATGGAGCTATTACCATCAAGTCTTCAAAAAATGCCTTCAAAATAGAAACATACTTGAAATAATAATAGGGCTTTGTTAAAATTATTGTATGAATAAGGTAGTTATTATTATGGGCTCAAAGAATGATATGGATTTTTCAAAAAGGATTGCCTCTTTTTTAGAAAAATTTGGGGTAGAATCTTCCTTAAAAATTGCATCAGCACATAAAACACCCCTAAAATGCCTTGAAATTATTAAGGAATATGAGGATGTTGTTTTTATTACAGTCGCTGGAAGAAGCAATGCTCTGTCAGGATTTGTTGATTTTCAAACGATCTATCCTGTTATAGCCTGCCCTCCAAACCCAGAATGGTTTGATATATTTTCAAGTATAAGGATGTCATCCTCTGTTGCATCAATGTTTGTTTTAGAGCCAGAGAATGCAGGCCTTGCTGCCCTTAAAATATTAGGTCTTAAAGACAAAGAAATCCAAAAGAAGATAGAGGATTACCAAAACCAAATAAGGGAATCTATTGATGGGTAGTGTAAAGGATATAGGGGTATTAGAAGAGCCAACAGCCACTAAATGCGGAAGAGCAAGGTTTGTATTCTCCGATAGATACTCTGTCTTTGATTGGGGAGAAATGCCAGACCTTATTCCACAAAAAGGGGCATCAATCGCAATCCTTTCATCATATTTCTTTGAAAAATGCCAAAGCAAAGGAATTAAAACCCATTATATAGGTCTTGTAGAAGATGATAAAATAAAAGGTCTTTCCTCTATAAAAAAGCCAACAAATACAATGGAGGTTAGACTATTAAGGGTTTTAAAGCCAGCCTTTAAGGATGGGCATTATGATTACTCAATATATCAAAGGGAAAAGGCATCCTTTTTAATCCCACTTGAGATAATTTACAGGAATTACTTAAAAGGAAAAAAATTAGAAGGGCCAATGTTTGATGTTTCTACAAAGCTTGAAGCAACAGATAGATACCTAATGTTAAATGAAGCAGAAAAAATTGCAGGTTTAAGCAAGGAAGAGATGGACGAATTAAAGAAAATTACTTTTAATCTTAATTCTCTTATAACAGGGGAATTACAAAGGATAGGCTTAATAAACGAGGATGGGAAAATAGAATTTGGTTTTGATGAGGCTTCCAATTTTATTGTGGTTGATGTTTTTGGGACATTGGATGAATGCCGTTTTAGCTATGAAGGCATTCCAGTAAGCAAGGAGATAGCAAGAATCTATTACAGAAGAACCCCTTGGTATAAGACATTGGAGGAGGCAAAAAACAAGGATAGGCAAAATTTTAAAGAGATATGCACATTAAAACCAGAACCCCTTCCAGAGAGATTGAAATTGTTAATCTCACAAATCTATTGTGCTTGTTGCAATGAAATTACAAAAAAGGAATGGTTTCCTGCCCCTCCTTTAAAAGAGGCAATAAAGGAAATAAAAGAATTTATATGAACGATTATATCCTTGTTCTTACAACAACACCTACAAAAGAAGATGGTAAGAAAATAGGAGAAATCCTTATAAAAGAAAAAAAGGCAGCCTGCGTAAGCATTATTTCAAATCTCTCCTCAATCTTTTTCTGGGAAGAAAAGATAGAATTTGCAAATGAGGCACAATTGTTTATAAAGACAAAAAAGGATGTTTTGGATGATGTAATTTCTCTTATAAAAAGCAATCATCCATATTGTATTCCTGAAATAATTGCCCTGCCTATAATTAATGGCTCTTCTTCCTACCTTGAGTGGATAGATAAGAGCCTAAAATAAAAGGGAAAATCTTAAGTTTATCTTAAATAACACAAAACAAAATTCTTGAAATCCAATGATTTTTAGTATATAATAAATGTATGGCTTTATCTGGTATTGAGATATTTAAGCATCTTCCTAAAACAAATTGTAAGGAATGCGGTTTTCCAACCTGCCTTGCATTTGCAATGCAGCTTGCATCTAGTAAGGTTGAGGTCTCTAAATGCCCATATGTAAAAGATGAGACAAAGGCATTTTTGGAAGAAAGCCAGGCTCCGCCAATAAGAAAGGTAATTATTGGTGATAATTTTGCCATAGGAGAGGAGACTGTATTCTTTCGCCATGAAAAGACATTTGTTCATCCCCCTGCGATTTGCATTTTGATAAAGGATGAAGAGCCTAAAAGCATCTGGGAGAAAAAAATAGCCTCCTTTAACAACCTAAAATTTGAAAGAATAGGGTTTATGTTAAAAGCAAACCTTTTATTCCTTGAAAATTCATCAAATTTAAAGGCAAAATTTTTAGAGCTTGTTTCTTATGTAATGAAAGAATCAAATGGTCTTCTTTGCCTTTCATCAGAAAATATGGATGCCTTAAAAGCCGCAATTGAAATGACAAAAGAAAGAAAACCCCTTCTTTATTCTGCAAACCAAAGCAATATAGATGAAATAGCAAGTATTGCAAAGGAATATAACCTTCCTATTGTTGCAAAAGGAGAAGATTTAGAAAGCCTTTCATCTTTAACTGAAAAGCTCATTTCCCTTGGAATAAAAGATATTATCCTTGACTCAAGCCCAAAGACAATAAAGGAGGCATTTTATCATCAAATATTTATAAGAAGGCAGGCACTTATTTCAAAATTTAGACCACTTGGATTTCCAACAATTGTTTTTCCAGCTAAATTAACAAATGACCCAATGAAAGAGGCATTATATGCGGCAACATTTATCGTAAAATATGGGGGGCTAATTGTTTTATCAGACCTTGCAGGAGAATCATTATTCCCCCTTCTTGTTTTATCTTTAAATATCTATACAGACCCGCAAAGGCCAATGGCAATTGAGGAGAAAATTTATGAGATAAATGGGCCTAATGAGAAATCGCCTATTTGCATTACAACAAATTTCTCTCTTACATACTTTATTGTCCAGGGTGAGATAGATGCCTCAAAGGTTCCAACATACCTTATGATTATGGATACAGGGGGGCTTTCAACCCTGACCTCATGGTCTGCTGGAAAATTTAATGGTGAGCTTATATCAGCTTATGTAAAGAAAAGCAAAATAGAGGAAAAAGTTTCTCATAGAAAGATAATAATCCCAGGCTATGTTGCAGGAATAAAGGGTGAGATTGAGGAGGAATTAAAAACCTGGGAGGTAATTGTAGGTCCTAGGGAAGCATCCGACATTCCCATTTTTCTTCAGAAATTCAAAACCTAAAAGGGGTAAATTTGGCACACACTTACTAAAAAGGCTTTTCTCCTAAACTTTTTAATCCAGAAATAGCCCTTTCACATTCAGGGTCTGCCTCAAGGGCTTTTTTATACTCTATCTTTGCCTCTTTGAACATCCCCTCCCTCTGATATGTTTGAGCCAGATTGCAATGGCTATCTACTGAATATGGGTTTAACTCAATTGCCTTTTTGTAATTTTCAATAACCTTATCCATAGAGCCTCCCTCAAGGTAATAGGATATGGCAAGAACCGTATATCCTATATCAGAATTTGGATTTACAAAGATAAGCTTTTTTGCTATATCCATTGTCTTTGAAATCCAGATTTTTGTATCTTTTCCCTGTTGGGCTGCAGAAAGATAAAGGCTATTTAGCTCCTGAAGGTATTGGACATCATAGGGGTATACCCTTAAAACATCCTCAGCTGCCTTAATTACATCCTCCAAAGGCTTTTTATCCCTTATATCGTATACAACCCTATATAGCATATCTGCCCGATATGGCTTGCTAAGAAAGAAAAGAAAAATCATTGTAATTATGGATATTAAAAAAACAAAGAAGATCTTGCTTTGAGGAATCTTCAAGGAAATTGGCTTCTTTTGTTGTTTTGGTTTGTAAAAAATGGCAATTGAGCCGGTTAAAACCCAAAACAATAATGATGTTGGATGGACACCAAAGGCAAATTGATTTGAGGCAATATAAGAAAGCCATGATAGGCCAATTCCAGCTATTAGCCATTTATCCTGGAATGTAAGCAATGCCTTAATGCTAAGAATAACAAAAACAAGAAGAATCCAAAGATATGCTAATAACCCCAAAATACCCCTTGTTGCTAAAATATCCAAAAATTCATTGTGTGTGCTTTCAGCTGTAGCATATACCCCTACCTTTTTCACAGTATCAAGGGTTCTATACTTTGGATATGAAATTGGCATTGTATCTGGACCTGTTCCAAATAATGGCTTTTTTAAAACATTCCTTAAAACATCCCTCCAAATAGCAAGCCTTACTCCCGCAGAGCCTTTTATTTCAATTTGAGCATTAGCTGCCTTAGAAACCTCTCCAAAGAACCTTCCAATGATTGAATTTAGCGAGAAATTTGAAAAAATTGTTATTATCGCAATAATTATGAGGCTTATTAAGAATTTTTTATCCATTTTTCTTAAAAATAGAAATATAATAACAAATACAAGGTATGAAAAGATAAAACCCAAGAAAGGGCCCCTGCTTTGTGCCATAAATGATGATATGTAAATTATAGATGAAGCTATAAGGAAAAACCAAGAGGTAATGCCTTTGTAATAAAAATAAAGGGAGAGGGTTATAAAGAATGACATAATAAGATAGGTAGCAGCAAAGATAGGGTTTCCCATAAATGAGATAACCCTTCCACCTCCCGTCCTTTCTGGAAAGAAAAAATCCATGCCATAGTATTGGAATACTGCGTATATTCCCGAAATTATTCCAACAATAGCAATCAGGGTAATAATTTTCTTTAAATAGGAAATATCGCAAAGGTGGATGAAGGACAGGGCAATGATAATGTAGCTTATCTGTGTAAGAAGGCCATCGTATCGCTTGTAAAAGCCAAATAGACTAATTATTGGAGCATCTGATGTAATGGTTGAGGTAATATTAACAAGAAGCCAAAGGAGGATTGGAAGGTTAAGGGGGTTTTTAAAAAATTCACATTTTCCTTTTAAAACAATAAGAGAAATCCATAAGGAAAGAATAATAAAGGCAAAAACCCAAAGCCCTGATGCCTTGCTTATATCGTATATGCCAACAATATTTTTGTCAAAATACAGGGAGATAATAACCAAAGAGCTTGCAAGGATAACCTTTATTGCTTTTTCTAAATAGTTTATCATCTCAAGTTTAAATTTAGCCCAAAATCTCCTTTGGTATTTACTCTAAAATCCAAATTTATACAATGAAGGGCTTTCATTATAAGAAGTTCAATATAATCCTCTCCGCCATTATATCCGTTAAGCTTAAATGAAAAATCTTCGCTTTTTTTAAACAAAATAGATGATGCTATAACATCCTCACCCTTTTCCAATATTTCCCAAAATAGGTCTATCCCATATTTTTCCCCTTGAAACCCCATATTTAAGGAGGTATTAACCCTATCATTTTTATACCTTCCATCAAAGATAAAAAAAAACCTTCCTTTGGACATAGAAAATAAAAACATTATATTATCAAATTTTTTTCTTTCTAAAAGAAATTCTCCCTCAATGCTTCCCATTACATTAGAAAAATAGCTCTCTTTCAGAAAGAGAATTTTATCGTTTTTTTCCTTTAGGTATCCAAGATCAAGCTTTATATTCTTATTTGACATAAGCCTTATATTGGAAAAGGATGAGATGGAATAACTACCCCCATCTTTTAGTTTAAAATCAAAGGTTTGGAGGCAGGGAGTATTTCCTATTTTAATTTGCTTTGAAATCTTTGGATTTATGGTAAAATTTTGGGTATAGGTATCTCTTTTAACATTTTCTCCTGAAATATTAAGGCTTGCTATAGCTCCTTTAATATTCCTTCCTGAAAAGAATAAATTTCCTTTTGGAAGATATTCTGTTTTTCTTGAAAAATAATCATTTTCTTCAAAAATAAGCCTTGCTGATTGAGAAAACCCTGATTTTTCTAACATAAAATAGCTTCTTGTATAATCTTTTATATCACCCTTAAGATAATCATATGATGCAAGAGCATCAGAGGATTTTTCTATTTTTATACATCCCTGCCCCTTTTTATAGAAGCCCTCCAAAATGTAGTTCTCTTTATTGCAATAGCCAAGAAAAGATTGGCTCTCCATTCCAAATCCAGCCCCCTTTTTTTGATAATAATCAAGAAGAAACCCTATCTTTTTTTCTTGAAAGAAATAATTATACCTTGTCTTTACAAAAAAACCAAGAGAATCAGACCTTCCAAATCCAATGCTATATGGAGAATCCTTATCTCTCAAAGGATACGAATAGAAAGGAATATATAAAATTGGAAAATTTCCTATCCTTAAGGTAATATTGGAGGCTTTTACAATCTTTGGACCTATTGTAATATTCTTTGAGGTAAGCCGATAATGGGGGTTTTTATTAGAGCAGGTGCTAAACCATCCCTGTTCTATCACTATCCTATCTTTTTCTTTCTTAATCTTTTTCCCAAAGAATTGAAGGTTTTCTGTAGAGAGATAACAAGAGGAACATAAAATTTCATCATTCTTTATTTCAATAGCATCTGATGTCATTTTTATATCCTCAAAAATAAGGGTTGTCTTTGAAGAGGCATAAATTGAACCATCCTTGTATTCAATTCTTTCTCCTTCAATAAGAAGCTCTTTGGAAAAGATGGGTAAAGAAAGGAGGAGGAAGAAAAATATCACTTAATTGATAAGCTTAAGCATAGACCTTACTGCCTCTTGAATGCCAACCAGGGATGCTTTGGCAATAATTGAATGGCCAATATTGAGCTCTTCTATTTGGGAAATCTTGGAAATCCTTGTAACATTTTGGTAATTTAAGCCATGACCTGCATAGACAGAAAGACCTAGCTTTCTTCCAAGCTCTGCAGAAATCCTTATCCTCTCAAGCTCATCCTTTATTTCATCTTGACTTTTTGCATTTGCATACATCCCTGTATGAATTTCTATGGCGTCTGCCTTGCATTTGTTTACAGATTTTATCTGGTCAACATCGGGGTCTATAAAGAGGCTTACACTTATCCCACTTTCCTTAAGAATGCTAATTAAAGGCTTTATAAAATCAAATCCAGAGATAACATCAAGACCTCCCTCTGTCGTAAGCTCCTGCCTCCTTTCAGGGACAAAGGTTACATAATCTGGTCTTAAGGATTTTGCAAATTTTACCATCTCGTCCGTTGCTGCCATTTCAAGATTAAACTTTCCCCTTACTACCTCTCTTAAAATCCTGCAATCCCTCTCTTGAATATGCCTCCTATCCTCCCTAAGATGAACAACAATTCCATCAGCACCTGCCAATTCTGCTAATATTGCAGCAGATACAGGGTCTGGCTCAAAACCTTTCCTTGCCTCCCTAAGGGTTGCAATATGGTCTACATTTACACCAAGCCTTACCATTCCTTAAACCCTCCTAAATAAAATTCCTCTTTTTGCCTCATTTCTTTTGAATGATTATAACCCAAAATATGGAGCAAGCCATGAATAAGGAGAACACTAATTTCGCTAATAAAAGAAATTCCATATTCAATTGCTTGTCTCTTTGCTGTATCTGTTGAAATAATGACCTCTCCCATAGATTCGTTTAATTGAAAAGATAAAACATCTGTTGGCTTGTCCTTTCCTAAAAACCTTTTATTTAATTCTTTTATCTCATTATCATCTACAAAAGCAATACTTAATTCGCCCACCTTTCCTTCTTTCTCAAAAACCTCCTTTGCTATTGCCTTTATTCGTCTAATTGGAAGCCTTATTTTTTGTCTATTAGCTACATCAACCAATAGCCTTTGTTTCATCATCAGCATCCTTTGCGTGAAATAGGGTGATAAGAATATTTATAAAGCTTTCCTCTATAATCTTTAGCTCCTTAATTGTAAGGGGTGCTTCACAAAGCTCTTGTGAATACATTTTTTCATCTATTACCTCTTTTACAATGGATTTTATTGCATCTGGCGATGGCTTCTCATATGCCCTTATTTTTTCATCAATTAAGGAGGCAAGCATAACAATGGCAGATTCCTTTGTATTTGGTAAAGGACCTGGGTATCTCTCATCACCAATCTTTGATGTTCCATGATGGGATTGAATTATCTCTATAATTTCAGATGGAAGATGCTTTATCTTTGCAATGCTTACACCCCTTTCAATATGGGATTTTAAAATAGCAGGAGACGAAATTTCCTTTCTCTCCTTCTGATTTTCAGGAAAGTATTCGGGGTTGAAAATTTTTCCAATATCGTGATAATAGCTTCCTGTCCTTGCAAGGATAGGATTTGCACCAATGCACAAAGCAGCATCCTCTGCTAAGGTTCCTGTAATAAGTGAATGATGGTATGTTCCAGGTGCCTCCAGAAACAAATCCCTTAAAAGGGGAATATTAAGGTCAGAAAGCTCAAGGAGCTTAAAGTTTGTAGAAAAGAAAAGCTCTAATACATAAAGGGTTGATATGGTTAGAAAATAGACAATAATTGCATTGGAAAAAGAAAAAATAATCTTTGCCCTTAATGGCTCTTCTAAAAGAAATAGACTTAATAAGATATTAAAAAAGAAAATGCCCAAGCAAACTTTAATAAGGTCAGCCCTTTTTCTTGCTAGAGAAAGGAGGAATATAGAAAAAAGCCCAGAGTTTAAAAAGAGTAAAAGAACATTAAGCTCCAATCCAAATATAAAGGAGATAAGGATGCTTAAAATAAATGTAAGGAACAAAGAAAGAAGCGATGAAGATAACAATGCCACTATAATTGAAAAAGAGGAAAATGGAAGATACATCCAGAAATCTGGCATCCATATTGTAAGGCATTTTGCAAAGGCAATTATAAAAAAGGAAATAAAAGAAAAAGCCATAATTTTCTCTTCCTTCAAATCCCTTTGATATTTAAAAATGAAAGCAATGATGAAGAAAATGAAAAGAAGAAAGATAATAATAAATCTATAAATGGTTTTGTTGCTTATCCCCTTTGAAATTTCAGAAATTGCCTTAAACTTTGCCTCAGTTAGCCCATCTATTACCTCTCCTTCAGAGGCTATTATATCCCCCTTTTTCACAAAGACCATTATCGGCTCTATCTCTTTGTTTTCCTTAATTCTTTTCCTTGTTGCATCCTTATCAAAATAGAGGTTTGGAATAAGGTAAGATGATGCTATTTTCCAGGAAAGCTCATCAATATTTGTTGGTTGTTTTGAAAGAATTTTTAGCTCCTTCAAATTAGAATTTTTTATTTTGCTTTCTGTAAGGAGATTTTCAACTAGGGTAATTGTTCCTTTCTCCTTTTTTTTCCTTGTAATTTCTATTTCTTTCTCTATTACACCATCTGGAAGAATGCCCTTCTCAAGGCAGATATTCATCATATTCTTTATATTTTCTTCTATCTCAATAAATACATTTTTATCAGCTGATGCAATAAGCTTTATCTCTTCTGATGAAAGATTGGGAAGGAGCTTTTTTATTTTCTCCTCTTTTCTTTCTCCTCCCTTCTTTCTTATATCCTCTATCTTTGAAAAAAGCTTCGTAGTATCTTCAAGCAATTTTAAAGAGGTTGTAAGATCAAAGGAGTAGGAAGGCAAAATTCTTGATTGCTCATCTTTTATTTTTTCCTCTGTCCTTTCTTTGTCTATTATTGAAAAATCATAAGGTGCTATATAAGTTTCCTTGCTAATTTTCCCCTTTTTTTGCTTAAGTGGAATACTTGCTTGTGGCATAAGAAGAAAGAAGGATAAAATTATTATCAAAGCTATTATCAAAAAGCGATAGACCCTTTTAATATCCACAAGATGATTATACCTTTAAAAATTTAAGAAATCAAGTAAAAATATGTTTTGTTATAATATCAATATTGCAAGGAATGCTTTCTGGTATGTTTACTGTTTTCATCACCAATTCGGGATCCTTTAATCCATGCCCTGTTAATATACAGGTGGCTATTTTTCCCTTTTCAAGAAAACCCATTTTTGAAAGATAAAGCAAGCCTGCAATAGATGCCGCAGATGCTGGCTCTACAAATATGCCCTCTTTTGCAATAAGCTTATATGCATCCAAAATCTCATCGTCAGAGACCTTTTCTATTATTCCCTTTGATTCACTTATTGCCTCCTTTGCCTTCTTCCATGAGGCAGGGTTTCCTATTCTAATCGCTGTGGCAATGGTCTTTGGTTCTTTTATAATTCTATTTTCTACAATGGGTGCGGCACCAGAGGCTTGAAATCCACACATCACAGGAAGGCTATCTATTATTCCCCTCTCTTTATACTCCTTATATCCCTTCCAATATGCGGTAATATTTCCTGCATTTCCAACAGGGATAATGTTGTAATCTGGAGCTTTCTTTAATGTATCACATATCTCAAATGCGGCTGTCTTCTGGCCTTCTATCCTATATGGATTTATTGAATTAACAAGGCAAATCGGGTATTTTTTGCTCAATT
>JBFMDZ010000022.1:10239-20833 GCA_040753555.1 bacterium | reverse complement strand
ATCACATCCTTTGTTAATTCAACTACTGCTTGCATTTTTTCAATTCACCTCCAAATTATATATTGTCTGATATTGACCTGGCGCAGGGAATCCGCTGCCTTTGTCTCAACCCCCAAATTAGCTCCAAAACCACTAAAGCCAATAGTTTCTTCATCCTTTCAACAACTCATTAAATTCTGCAACCGAAAGGTATGCATCTCTAATCAAAGACCTAAGCAATCCTCTATCCAATACCCGATGTTCTGGAATGGACAATGTAGTTTTTACGCCCTCTTTTTTCATTATAATGTGTCTACTTTTTGCCCGCCTCTCTATGTACCAACCTGCCTTTTCAAACCCTTTTATTGCCTCTCTTCCCGAAATAACAGGCAGAACTGCCACTATACAGCTACCTCCATCACCCCAATCTCTTGACCTTTAAGCAACACATCTTCTCCTAAAACAGAGAGACACCCTACTATGGCATCCTTAATGTTGGCTATTGCCTCCTCGATTGTCTCTCCCTGTGAATGACAACCAGGAATTGCTGGACAATGCACCACATATCCAAAGTCTTCCCCTTTTTCAACTATAACTCGGTAGACCATTTTAATTTTACCTCCTTTGTGTGTAAATTTATAGCTTCCATCAGAAACATAGGGTAGCATCTCGCTTTGCAAAGGAATGCGAAACCACCCTAAACACCAAAATCAAGTTAATTATAACCCCTTTTATTTTCATCTTTCTTGAAACCCCTTTAAAATTCTCCCGTAATCTTTATCGCTCAACCAAAACCCTTTGGCTTTTAGCTCATCCATATTTGAAACTACAATCATCTTTCCCTCGTTCTTAATCTCTTGGCTATCCTCTTTGCTCCTTCTATCTCCTCCTTTATCTCCTCTTCGCTGTAATCTCGTATTGGTATCCTTTCTCTCCTGGTAAGCTCCATAAACTCAGAGAGAGAAGGGTCTGACAATTCTTTTGCTTTACCAAGAGAAAACCTCCTTGTCTTAAAAAGAAAAAGGCTGGAAAAAACCCTTAATCCCTTTTCTACATCCTTATCATACTTCCTTAATGCCAGAAAAATATCCTTTGGCAATTCCATTTTTATGGTCTTTGTCTCCATCAAAATTCACCTCCTAAACAATAACCATTCTCCCCAATACTATCTTAAATCCTCTATACTTTCTTGTTCCATCTTTTCCTTCCAATTTTTATATTTTATAATTATTGCTTCATTATCGCAAGTTGGATTTTTGCATACTGGGCTGGCGCAGGGAATTCGCCGCCTTTGCCTCAAACCCCCAAATTAACCCCCAAACCACTAAAGCCAATAGCTTCTTCATTTCTTATACCTCTATTTCCTTTAATATTTTATCATACAACTCATCTTTAATTCTAAACCCAGCTTTGCGTAATCTTTTCATCATATCCTTAAAATCAGTAATTATTCCCAATCTATCCGCTAAAAGAAGAAGACCAATTGTTCCAATTACATTTAACCCAAGAAGTTTGGCGATTTGAGAGGATTCTTTATCATCAAGGATAACATAATTTGCATTTGTTTCTGAGGCTAAAATAATAGTCTCTGCCTCCCCTTTATCTAAATCTTTCTCAAGTAATCTTACCGCTATCTTATCCTTTACCCATTTTCTTTCAATCCATTTTGCTTCCCTTACTTCTTTTGTTCCCGGTCTATCTTTACCAGCAATTACTACTTCATCATATACTGTCTCACAAATGTTCACCTTCCCAAAGAGTCTTCTTAAAATATCCAATCGTTCAATCCTGCATAGGGCAATTAAGCAAGTGGCATCTGCTACTACAATCATTTCTTCCCCTCTTTTTCTGCTATCTTTTTGTCCCTTTCCCAGTCTTCCTGGTCGTAGTAAAGGGGTATTTGCATTTTTTCATTTAACTCAAAGAACTCCCATTTTGAGATTTCTGCTAACTGACATGCCTTTCCTAAAGAAATAGCCTTTCTTCTATATAGCTCTAATGCTACTATCTTCTTTATCTGTGAAGGAAGTTCTTCCTTAGGTATCCTTATACCCACAGAGACCTCCTCAGGTATCTCTACACAAATTGATGCCATTTTTCCCTCACCTCCAAATATTATTTCTTAAAGATATTTTATCATTTTATTCCAATCAAGGCAATATTTTTATTGAGATAAATTGCCTCAGGGTAGCTTCCCGCAGAGACATAAATGGTATCCCCATTCGCTGAGGCATTTATTGCTGCCTGGATTGTCACATAGCTTCCTGGCACATAGTAGAGTTCCGTAATTTTTTTGTAACCCTTTGAAAATAAAAGACTTACATTCATGAGACAGAAAATTTGTAACCTATTGATTTGCAAGCACTTACATTAAAATTTGCCAAATTTTTACGGAATGTCTGCTAACTTGAATTTTATTCCAAAAACCATTTTACCTAAAACCTAAACTCAAGGCTTACATAAGAGCCATAGCCGAGATAATCCCTTCCTGCCTTTACCCTGTCTTTAAAGTATGAGAGGTTAAGACCTAGTGTTCCAGATGTATTCTCTTGAATCTTGTATGTTCCAGATACATCAAATTTGTAATCGTCTTCGTTTATTTCTTGAATTTTTCCCTTTGTTTTACGCTTAAAGCTTGTGTCTATTTTTCCTGTAAGGCTTAGCTTTCTCTCTAATGATATTGCCTTTTTAATAAAAGGAATATTTAAAAACCCTGGCTTTGTATAATCATAAGTGCCAGATAGGGATGGATAAACCTCAAGGTTTTTTGTAATAATTCCCGATGCCTCCTTTGAATTTGAAAATGTTGTTTTAAGAATACTCGTTGTCTTCAGGTTATTCTTCCAATCTGCATTCCATTCAAAATATGGATTATGGGTGATACTTATTGACCTTTCAGCGATATTTGTATATTGATGACTCCAATCTATTTTATAATTTGCCTTAAGGGATGATGAGTTAAACCTCTTTGAAAGCCCTGGTTTTGCCTTCATTAGGTCTAGTGTATTGTTTATTGAGTTTGATATTGTATCAGACCATAAAATTCCATTCTCCTTCTCCTCTAATGTCAATGTAATCTTGCTCTCTGTGGTTAAAGGCTCATAGAGCTTCCATATTCCTGTAATTCCAAATGCCCTTGTATCAGAGGAAGATGTCCTTTTTGCCTTTGAATATAAATCGCCATTTGGACCTTTTCTCTTAAACAAAAGCCCCTTATGGAAATCATTATACACGGATAGTAATGTTTTTAGTGTCTCCTCATTCTGGTCAAGGTTATCATAGCCTGCATTTGCATCCAATGTAAAGGTTGTTGAAAGACCAACACCATATTTCTTCCATTTAATCTCACCGAGGCTATTATTTATCCCCAAATGCGAGGAAGTAGATGCCCTTTTTTTATAAATCCTCCTATCTGTTGAAATGTCATAATCCTCAAGGAAATAGAATTTCTTGTCAATCCTGGTTGAGGAAATCAAGGGAATAAACCTTAATTTCCCAATCTCTACCCTGTTCAGGTCATATTTTATCTCCCTATGTGTTAAAAGGAGGGCTTTGTCCTCCTTTGCCTTTGCCTCATTCTGACCAAATGACAATTTATTTCCCTCAATGGTTATAGAACCCTTATTGTCCCTATGGAGGACATAGGTTGATTGATTCCTGCTTTTTGTTTCATATATATATTGAGAAAGGTTTGAATCCTGCATCTCCCTATTTTGTGTTATGCTATAATTTGTCTCTAAGGGAAAGGTTTTATATGGAAATATGCTTACAATAATTCCATCTTTTACATTATCCTTTTCTGTCTCTTGTAAGGTTTTACTTCCCGAAATCCCTTCATAGCTTGTCTTTAAATCCTCAATGCTCTTACTTATTGAATACTCTGTTGAATATGAAGATTTTGGTAAAATCTTTGGAATGGGAATAGGTCCCTTTGGATAGAATTTTAAAAGAAGGCTTGCAAGAGAAAGGTCCTTGTCATTTTTTTCTAATGTTCCTGTTCCCTGCCTTCCTGGGTATTCTATATCCTCATTTGATATTTGCTTTTCTAATGAAATGTTTGAGCCAGAGAGGGATGGATGGGGTGAAAAGGAAAGGGATGTTTTCCCAGAATGTGATGTCTTCTCTTTCTCATTGCTATTTGTTTTATTAAGATAGTCTGTTAGACTTCCATCTTGCTTTGTAAAACTATATGTTGTGCTTAATGATGGACTTTTTATCTTTTTGGGAAATGTATATGAATGGGAAAGGTCTCCTCCAATTTCTGAATTCATCCCTTCATTATTATTATCAGAATAGCTATACAAAAATTCATTTTTTTTGTAATAGCTTGACAAAACAGGAAATCCCTTGTTTTTCTTCTTATTAAGGTCAAATGATATATCAAATTTTTTATCAGATGTCTCATCAATCCCAAATTTCTGTGTTGATACCTCATCAACATTCTTATAGGAAAGGTCATTTTTCTTTTTATCATAAACAAATTTTAAAAGAGGAAAAACAGAAAACCTTGTAATACTTGTATCAAAATGAATGCTATCTGTTTCTTGTCCTGAAGCTACAGGACCTATTGTTCTAAATTCGCCTTCCTGATTTGTCCTATTAAAATTAAAATTTCCCCAATTAGTCCATCCACCAGATAAAGATACAAAATATGAATCTGCCTCCCTCTTTACAACATCAGAAAGATGAATCTCATTGAGCCATATCTCTCCCTCCGAAGAAGCATTCAAAATAAACCTTATTTCATTGATTCTCCCCATGTTTGGAGAGCCTATTATAACAAAATTTCCATTTTGCGTTCCCTTTTTGGCAAGTAGCTCATTGAAAATGGAAAGGTTTATGCTTATAAGGCTCCATCCCTTAGAGATTGTTCCAACATTATACTCAAAGCAATTACTTGCATCCTGACCAAACCTTAATGAAAGGGATTGTGTTCCAGAATATCCATATACCCAAAACCTCAAGGATTTATAAGAATTATAATTCTGTATCCTTCCAAGTGGCTTTCTTATATAGGCAGATGAGAATGTTGCAAAATTATAGGATATAGAGAGTGCTCCCTCCTCCTTAAGCTCCTCCTTTTCATGAAGCTTTTTGTATTCAGGGTCGTTAATTAAGCTTACATAATCAGCATCATTCTTTGAATTCCTTCCCAATAGGGAAATTGTCCCTGTTCCCTTTGTTAGAACAGGCTTTTCCCAATTAGAGCCTATAATGGCTATCCTATCTATATGAAATGCTGTATTTAAAATTGATGCTGTTCCAGCATTTTTAAACCTTATCCTCATATGCTTGACAACCCTAAGGCCTATACCAGGGTCTTTAATAGGAATCTTATACAACCTCCATCCCGATACTGTATTTTTTGTATCCTGAATATACCTTTCGTCATTTACAAGGACGGTAAAAATAGATTCTCCTGTCTCAAGGGAGCCATCTCCATCAAGGTCTTCACTATCTAATTTGCCATTTTTTGCACCACACCTTGTTTCTGTTGAAAATGGAAAACCTATATCCTCGCCTGGGTTAAGGATGCCATCTTTATAAATAATATCCTCTGTATCCAAAATACCATCTCCATCACTATCCTCTGATACATTGCCAATATCAAGATAGAATTTTATTGTAGAGGATGAGGGGATATCGCTCCAAACCTCAATGAATGAATAGTCAGAAAGGTCTATGCCTTCCTTTGAAAGAAAGGTTGCAAGACCTACAAAGCGCTCAGGTGAACTTGTTCCAAGGGAGAGATTAAATGTAAGCATCTTTTGCTTATTTTGCTCCTCATCTAACCTATGTCCTCCATCTTCTACATAAGGGCCACACCTTTCTGTATAAGGAATCTGCTTTCCATCTTCATAATAAAATATCTTTCCCCTCGGTGTTTGAACCTCTCCTGAGAGAAGACTTGAAATTTGCCAGGAGGTTTCTGTAATCCCTCCTGATACCTCATTCTCTGTATTGTCCATAGAATCTACTATCCCATAGCCATATGTATTTGGATTTTGAATACAATGGGCAAACTCTCCTTCAAATTTAAGGGAAAGTGGTCCATTATAATTCATCTTTTCCTTTAAAAGCTCTGTAAGGGAAAGGCTTGAGGTAATATCAAATACAGAGAGGGATGTTGATGGATGGGTAACCGAGGGAGCACCCTTAAGCCCTGCACCCGATTCTCCGATATATGTTCCACCAAGTGAAAAATTTGCTCCTGGCTTATACTCAATCCTTGTTCCAAGAAGGCTCTTTTGATATACACCCAAAAATGGTGCGTATTCGTAATCTACCTTTATATCATCTTCTGCCTTTATCTTTCTATAGATTGTTATATAACCTACCTCATAGTCAATAGAATATTCGGATTTTGAAAGCCTATTGCCATTTATGTAAATAGCCTCACTCTCTGGAACAATATTGAGCTCATCAAGGGAGAATCCAAATTTTTCTGCAAAATAGGTTATTCTTATGGTATATTTTGATTGTGGATTTTCTTGCTTGTAGCAATTTTGGTTAGAGAGAAGGCTAAGGGTTGCTGGCTGCAATATAGAAAAGATATTTTCTAAATACCAGCTATCCTCATAATAAAACCTATTTTTTTCCTTTGTTGTAGATGTTGTAAAGTCAAATGGAATCCTATCGGGAAATTTAAGAAGCCCTAGGTCCAGGTCAAAAACATCCTTATCAATCTTGTTGTATTCTAATCTTTCTTTACCCTCCTGATCATACCTTTTATCCCTATCTAAACCAAAGATTCTAACATAGGTTAGCTCTCCTGTATCAAAGAGGCCATTATTGTTTGCATCATACCAATATCTTCCTCCTGTATCCCTTATTTCAAAAGAAAAGTCAGCTGCTTCTGGATTTATTTTTCTATAAAAAAGGCTATAATATCCTTTAATCTCAAATAATTCATAAACCCCTGGATTTTTTATCTCCTCTGCCTTTTCATTTTTAATAATGAGGTTTGTTGTAGAAGAGCCTAATCCATTTATAAATGAGACAAGGACAACATAGTTTTCTGAAATTGCATACTTAAATGAAAGAATGCCTGTCCAATAATCAAAGGAATAATCCTCACCCGGGAATTTTTGGTCAAAATAGCCAGTATATGAGCCAGATTTCTCATAAGTGAAACCTGTAAGAGGGATTGCAGATGTATTATTGTTTGGGTCTTTGTCATCAATGTAGACCATAAACGAACCGGGTTTTATGGGAAGATAGCCCTTGCTTTTTAGCCATTCTATCCTTCCTTTATCTACCTTATCGCCTTCCATATCAATTGAGCCAAGAACCTGATAAAATCTCCTCCTTATAAACGAGGTATCCTGCATATCTGAGGAACCTAATGTTGTTGTCCCTTTAAAAGACTTGCTCCTTGATTCTCCCTTTTCCCTGCTTGCAATTGCAGAGATATTAAGCTTATTTTTTAATGTTTGTGCCTTTGCAGATATGCCAAATCCGGATTTCTCATAACCTACAAACTTGCTTGCTGGAAGCTTTAATGCTACATCACCAAATGTTGCCTCTTGAATTACCTCTTCCTTATCACCTGCGTATTTTACCTCAAATGTCTTTTTGGCAGGAAGAACATCCGTGCTCTTATCAGAATAGTCAACATTTACAGAGACCTTTTTCTTTACTATCCCCTTAATCTTTACCTCAAGCTCCTGGTCTATGTTTATCTGATTAGAGCTTTTTTCTTTTTCTGTTGTATTAAGAAGGCTTTTTCCAGAATATCCCATTTTTATAAATTTTCTTCCCAAAACATTTAAAGAAGATTCCTCCGGAAGGTTCCATTTTAAAGCTTCGCCTGGTTGTGTCTTAAGCCTCTCATATTCCTCTTTTGGCAAGATAAGCCTCTTTCTTCTATCCTCTGCCTCCTTTAGTCTATTGGATGCCATCTCTGCCAATAGCTTAATATCTTCTTTTTCTTCTACTTCTTCCTTTGGTTCTTCTATAAGGATTTCCTCTTTAAATTCTATAGTCGGCTCTTCTTTTATTTCCTCTTTTGAAAGAAGAGCTTCTCTCTCCTTTTCTAGCTTTTCTAGGTAGGAAGTAAAATCCTCTTTTTCTATTTTCTCCTCTTTAAATTCTATCTCCTCAGAAAATGCAGATTTTTCTTGTGTTGTCTTGGTTTCAGGAGAATATACTTCTTCTTCATAAGTAATCTCTTTTTCGTTTGTTAATGAGAATGGGTTGAATTGGCAATGAGCAGGAAAAGACAGAAGACAGAAGACAGAAGACAGAAGAAGTAGTAGGTAAGAAAGGAATTTTGAATTTTGCATTTACTTTTACTATCTAAAACACATACAGAATCTTTTTATCAGGGTAATGCTTTATATTCTTTGTTACAATCTTGTATCCTTCTTCACCATTTTTCATTTCTGCATAAAGCTCATAATTTGTCGTAGATGAAAAATAATAGCACGCTGATGACGCTGATGATGCGGATATTCACAGATAGAAAAAAGAGAAAGAAATCAGCGAAAATCCGTTAAATCCGTATCATCCGTGTTCTATTCTTACGACTATTTTCATCAGTGGCTGAATAGTTACATCTTTTGTATAATTTTCTCCCTTTAAATAATCAATAGCAATATCCGTATCAATTATTACCGGATGCATAATCTCTGCCTTCGTCAGACCTTATTTTATTGACAATATCAATGCTATTCTCTTCCCTTTTTTGCCATGTGCCAAAACTTTCTATAGCCCTTTGAATACTTTGCTTTCTAATATATTCACTAAGTGCTTTTGTTACAAACAAGCTAAAGTTATTAGACCTCTTTTTTGCCTGAGTAAATATATTCTCAGGAGTAATAGATGTTTTTACAAATCCCATCCTTATTCCTCTTTTTGTTTAAGTATAAGATAAGATGGTAGGATTGTCAAATATTATTTGAAACTTACCCATTTTTGCAACCTGTCACTTTCCCTCCCTAATAGCTATAATAACCTCTTCATCTTTTGCCCCTCTTAAATTTATTTGCAATTTTGCATGGTATGGCATGGTATGGTTGGAAAATCTAATCGGTTTCACTCAAATACCCTTTTATATTTTACCTATCAAGGCTTTAGGAAGTCAATTTATTTGGCTCAACTCTTGGCTAAAGGGTGAAGGGTCAAGGCTTCCTACCCTTCTACCTTCTCTTAAGTTGTCCTATTTCCTGCTTTAGAAGGTCAATCTGGGTTTGAAGAGAGTTAACCTGCTCCTGATGTTCCTTTTGCTGTTCTTTGATTGCCTCAATTAAAAGGGCAACCAGACGGCTATAATCAAGGCCTGAGGCATCTGTGCCATTCTCTTCATAGATTACTACCTCTGGGATTATACTGCCCACCTCTTCGGCAATTAAGCCAATATCGTGCTTGTCTCCCGCCTTCCAGTCAAAATAGACACCCCTAAGTTTTGCTACCTTTGATAGGGGATTATCAATCGGGGTAATATTTGTCTTCCAGCGACGGGAGCTGTAAGTATTCCAAGCATTTGCGATGCCCCTACCTAACTCATTAGCAGTATTGGGAAGGGTAAGCCGATAGTTTCCCGGTGTTATTCCAACCCCAAGATTGCCGTTTATTGCTACTATATCACTCGCAAAATCGCCATAGATAAGGGGGGAGGAGGTGTTTGAGTTGTCTATGTAAAGCTTGTTTGAGCCTGTTTCATTATAGCCTGCGGAAAAGCCTAAAAAGAGATTGCCAGACCCTTCACTGTTCCAATAACCTGCTTGATAGCCCAAAGCGGTGTTGTCATATCCTGTGGTGTTGTGAGAAAGGGCATGATAACCATTAGCGGTGTTGTTATTGCCTGTGTCGTTGTAAAAAAGGGCACCAGCACCATTAGCGGTGTTGTCATTGCCTGCGGTGTTGGAATAAAGGGCACTACAACCATTAGCGGTATTGTCATTGCCTGCGGTGTTGGAACGAAGGGCATACATACCATTAGCGGTGTTCTCACCGCCTGAGATGTTGTAACGAAGGGCCTCACAACCATTAGCGGTGTTGTAATTGCCTGTGATGTTGGAAAAAAGGGCATAATAACCATTAGCGGTGTTCCAATTGCCTGTGGTGTTGGAATAAAGGGCATTCACACCATTGGCAGTGTTGGCACCGCCTAGAGTGTTGGAATAAAGGGCACCATAACCATTAGCGGTGTTCCAATAGCCTTCGGTGTTGTAATAAAGGGCAGCATAACCATTAGCGGTGTTGTGATGGCCTGAGGTGTTAGAAGAGCCTGCTTGATAGCCAATAAATGTATTGTAATTACCACTATTAACCATTCCTGCTCCAAAGCCAAGGCTTGTGCTGTAGTGGCTATCATCAAAATTTATCAAATCCTTGACTTGGATAGCATTATTTGGGGTGGTTGTGCCAATGCCAAGCCTTCCTAAAATAGTAAGGCTTCCTTCCTTTGTCTGGGTAGTGGTTGATGTATCAATAAAGAAGGAGGAATCTTTGTTATCCAGCAGATCTGCATCCAATGCCATTGTTGCTGTGCTGGCATAGGTAGAGTTTGTTGAGTTTAGCGAGTTTAGCGAGTTGAAAGAATAGGTTGCTGTGCTAGCATAGGTTGCTGTGCCTACAGTAAGCTCATCTGGTGTCTTGCCTGTAAGCTTTT
>JBFMDZ010000022.1:0-10139 GCA_040753555.1 bacterium | reverse complement strand
GTGGCTGTGCTGGCATAGGTGGCTGTTCCTACGGATAGCTCTTGAGGGGTTAAGCCTGTAAGCTTTTGGCTATCTAAAGACATTGTTGCGGTTGCTACCTCTAATTGACTTGGTTCTTTGTTATCAAGCCTGTCTGCATTTAAGGCATAAGTGGCTGTGCTAGCATAGGTAGAGTTTGTTGAGTTTAGCGAGTTGAAAGCATAGGTGGCTGTGCCTACAGTAAGCTCATCTGGTGTCTTTCCTGTAAGCTTTTGGCTATCTAAAGAGATTGTTGCGGTTCCTACCTCTAATTGGCTAGGCTCTTTGTTATCAAGCCTGTCTGAGTCATAGGCATAAGTGGCTGTGCTAGCATAGGTAGAGTTTGTTGAGTTTAGCGAGTTTAGCGAGTTGAAAGAATAGGTTGCTGTGCTAGCATAGGTGGCTGTGCCTACAGTAAGCTCATCTGGTGTCTTTCCTGTAAGCTTTTGGCTATCCAATGCCATTGTTCCTGGAGGTCCAGTTGGTCCCATTGGACCTACTGCCCCCTGTGTGCCTTGAAGACCTTGCGGACCCATTGGCCCTACTGCTCCTTCAGTGCCTTGGAGTCCTTGGGGTCCTGTTGGACCTTGCAAACCTTGAGTTCCCTGTGGACCTTGGGGTCCTATTGGTCCCTGTTCTCCCTGTGTTCCTTGTAATCCTTGAGGACCCATTGGACCTACTGCCCCTTGAGTTCCTTGTGGTCCTTGGGGTCCTATCTCTCCCTGTATTCCTTGCGTTCCTTGTGGTCCTTGGGGTCCTATTGGTCCCTGTTCTCCCTGTGTGCCTTGCAATCCTTGCGGTCCCATTGAACCTGGGTTAAGGGCATAGGTTGCGGTTTGGGCATAGATGCTTGTAAAGCCATAGACTACAGAGCCTATCTTCTGCCTTGGGCTTAATGCATCTCCATCCAGGACAAGCTCTAACCAAATTTGGTTGTGAGAGACTAAAGTATCCACAGGCAAACCATCTAATCGGACAGAGAATATGCCCTGGTTACAATAGACCTCTTTTGTTGTCTGCCAGAGCAGGATACCACCTGTTTCTTGAGGGTAGAGCCTGAAGGTTACAGTTTTACTTCCAGCAACTCCACCCGCTGCTGTCTTAAGAAGCCCCTGATAATAAATGCAGTTTGGGACCTCTGCTAATCCTGTTCCTGCCAATAATAGCAAGAACCCTAAACTCTTTAGAAATGTTTTCATTTTTTTCCTCCCATTCCCCTCTTTCAGAGGGGTGTCTGCCGAAGGCAGACGGGGTGTTTCCGTCGGATTTCACCTACCCCGTCAGGCTTCACCTGCCACCCCTTCAAAGAAGGGGAATAATTTATTTCACAATTCCAATCTTTCCTGTTTTCTTTCCTCCTCTTCCTTCGGTAATGGTATAGATATAGATGCCAGAGGCAATGTCTCTTGGAACTTCCCATATCTCTGGGCATTTTTCTACATCTATCTCTGCTATTAGCTCACCAGCAATGGTGTAGATTTTAATGATTGCACCCAGGCTTACCCTGTCAAAATAGATGAACCTTCCTTGTCCTTCCTCATTCTTCCTATAGGGGTTTGGATAGCAAAAGGCATTGCTGTTATCTGTGGTAATGGTTGAGGGTGGAATTTGTAAAGGAAGGGGAAATCCCGGGGCTTCTCCTGTAATGGTATAGGTTGAGTTGGATGATATGCCTCCTAAGAAATAGCCTAATCCAGAAATGCTATACTCAGAATTTTGTGATGTGCCTCCTGTGATAACAAAAAAGCCCCATCTTAAGTCTTCTGCAAACAAGGGTGCCTTTGCAAAAATAAGACAAAAGAGCAATGTGGCTAGCAGACGAGCCTTAGCGTCGTATTTCGTATATCGTATTTTTTGGCGAGTTGCTCTCTCTCTCTGAATATCCATAAACATCTTAAAAACCTTCATCTTGTCAATTCTAGTGTTTTTATCCTTTTTTAGGATTATACAATATCACCTTAACATCTTGTCAAACAATTTTTTGTACGTGTTTAGCTTTTCTCTTAACCAAATTACCATATACCTAGGCACAAAGGGGCAAAGGGACAAAGGCACAGAGTTATCTATCATCTATCTTTTTACACAGGCTAGTAAGCATTCTTTCTATAAGATTTTTGCCATACAATAAGGTCTCTATATGTCTTTACTTTGTGCCTCTGTGCCTTAAGTGCCTATTTTCCATTTTATTCTCACCTAGCTAAACACATACCTTTTTCTTTATTTATCATATTTTAAACAAAATCTGGGTAAGCTCTGTTAAAACCCTTCCCCTATTTGTAAATTTTAGCCTTACTAAAACATCACCAAGCCTTTCCTCCCTTCTTTGGGATTTTGCCATATCAAGTTGGGATTGGGTGATTATTCCTTTTCTAACAAGTACATCTCCCAATGTATCCTCTACCTCTGTATCCCTTGTCTTTCCTGTAAATACACTCTTTGTTGCCTCAAGGAAGACAGATGTGTCTACCTGAAATGGCTTAGGTTGATTTTTTCTTATCGCATCTACAAATTGTGAAAGCCTGCTATCCCTTTCCTTTATCTCAAAAGCCATCAAGGCTTCATCATATCTCTTTATAGCCTCTGTCATTTGGCTCTCTGTTGTTATTACAGGTTTTATTTCACATCCTGTTATCCTTCTGACATCGTCTATTGTAATAACATCAAGGGGATCTGACATAGCAAGGACAATTGTGTTATTGCTTTTTACAAGGGGAAGAACACCCTTTTTTTTAATTAAAGGATCCAGCCTCTTATCAAAAAAAGAGAATTCCCTATTAGAAAGATTGACCTTTGGGATATTCATCTGGGTTGATAAAACCTCACATATCTTCTCCTCAGAGATAAATTTAAGCTCTACCAAAATCCTTCCAACCCTCTCTTTCCTCTCTTTTTGAACAGCCAATGCCCTATTGAGCTTTTCTTCATCTATTAAACCCTCCCTTAAAAGAAGGTCTCCTAACCTTATTTTTTCTCGCATTGTATGTGTTTATCAGACAATTCAGACTTACCTGTTCTCTGATAATCTGTTTTTTGACTTCTTGGTTCTCACTTACTTCCAAAGAGCTTTTTTATCCAGGATTCCTTTTTTTGCTTTTTTACCCTTTGTTCCTCCAGAAACATAATCATCTCCCTTCTTCCAATATAACCAAGCCTGACAAGGGTATGACCAAGTCGCTCACCTGGATTTTTTGCCTGTTCCCTTAATGCCCGTGTAAGCTGATCCTGTGAGATCATCCCAGTTTTAACCAACAAATCACCAATCTTTTCCATTATTTCAACCTAATCTTTATCCTTGCAATTCCCCATTCCTCATATCTACCCTCCTTTAGGGAAGCAAACCTCCATCTTAATATAGAATTTATAGCAAGGCTATCAAGCTCTCTATATCCGAATGAATAGAGGATTGTAGCCCTATCAACACTTCCATCTGCCAATACCCAAAATTTAAAACTTCCCTCAAGTGATACGCCCTTTTTTTCAAACCATTCTGGAATCTTAAACCCCTCTTGATAAAAAATTGCCCTTCTTGCTACCTCTCCTGTAATCTCTAGTGTATATGGTCCCCCCTTTCCTTCTCCCTTTCCACCTTCTCCTCCTTCTCCCTTTTTTTCTCCACCACTAACAACCTCTTTTGTTCCTGTTCCTGTAAGTATCTCTCCATAGGTATTGGAAATATCAAGATTTGGTCTAACAGGTTTCCAGGGTAAAACTTCTTCTACCTTCCCCTTTTTACTTGGCATTTCCTCTGGTATTATTCTTTTAGGCTTAAATCGTGAAGGAAGGGCTTCGCTCTTTGCTGATGGTATAACAGGGCCTTTTGTCTTTACCTTTCTTTGAATGAACAAGATTTCTTTTCTCGGTGCTTCTGGAATATTAACAAGGGATACCTCTATTATCCTCTCCTCTTTTATCTCCCTATTCAGGATAATAAAGGATGAAAGGAAGATAAAGGCGCTATGAATAACCAAAGAACCTATAAATCCCATTGCTCGCTCCGCTCAATTTTAAATTTTAAAATCCTTTCCTCTTTCAATTTAAAATTTACAATTTGCATTTTCTTAATCCAAACCAAATCCACTATGCAAGGCACAAGCTGCCTCTTTCATTTTGCTTTTTTCAATAACACAGGAGATTTTTATCTCTGATGTAGATATCATATCAATATTTATCCTTTTATCCCCCAGGATTTTAAACATCTTTGCTGCAATGCCTGGATGGCTTTTCATTCCAACACCAACAATAGAAATTTTAGCAACATTATCATCTGAAAGGATTTTGTCAAATAAAAGCATTTCTTTTGTTTTTTCTAAAATTTCTACAGCAAGGCAAAGATCGTCTTTATCTACTGTAAATGAGATATTCGCCTTTTTGTCAGGGCTTTGGCTCTGGACAATTATATCTACATTTATAGAAGCATCTGCTAATGCTTGAAATATTTCAGCGGCTATCCCTGGCTTGTCTCTTACACCAATAATGGTAATCTTTGCACAATTTGGGTCTGTTGGTATTCCTGAGATAATTGGCTCTTCCATTTTTATCACCTCCTCACAAATAATTGTTCCAGGATTATCATTAAAACTTGACCTTAAATGAATGACAACACTATGTTTTTTTGCAAATTCAACAGCCCTTGTTTGCAAAACAACAGAGCCCAAAGATGCCATTTCAAGCATTCCCTCGTATGAGATAACATCCAACTTTTTTGCACCCTGGACAATCCTTGGGTCAGCTGTATAGACACCATCAACATCTGTATATATCTCGCAAGATTCTGCATCCAAAGAACAGGCAAGGGCAACGGCTGTTGTATCAGAACCACCCCTACCAAGTGTTGTAATGTCATCCTCTTCTGTTATTCCTTGAAACCCTGTAACAATTACAATATTATCCTCTGAAAGCTCTTTGTTCACCCTTGCTGTATCTATCCCTTTTATCCTTGCCTTTGTAAAGCTATCATCTGTTCGTATTCCAACCTGCGAGGCGGTTAAAGAAACAGCCTTAAACCCTTCATCCTGGATAGTCATAGAAAGAAGGGACGCACAGACTTGCTCCCCTGTTGAAATAAGCATATCAAGCTCTCGTTTATGGGGATTTTTTGTTATTTGATGGGCAAGGCTTATAAGATTGTCTGTTGTATCTCCCATAGCAGAAACAACAACAACAAGATGGTTATTTTTCTTTTTTTCATCAATTATTCTCCCTGCAACCTTCTTTATCCTATTTGAATCTGCAAGGGAAGAGCCTCCATATTTTTGCACTATTAACATACCTTAATCTTACAGAAAAATAGGGTGGATGTCAATTGATATGTGTTTATCTTTTTCATCCCCCTAGCTTTTCATAAATGCTGTTTACACAAACAGGTTTTCTTTGTGAGGCTTTAATTAGCTTTACAAGCTCATCCTTTGTCATCTTTTCACAAGGATTAGAAAATGTAGAGGAGACAATCTGCTCATCCCAGGAAAGCCCACCGATATCATCAATACCATACAATAAAACAAGGGGGATAAGACGCTTTTCTAAATACATCCATAAGCCCTTTATATGGGGAAAGTTATCAAGAAAGATCCTTGATACAGCATAAACCTTAAGAATTTGGACACAATCTGGCCCTTCTAAATGAGAAAGCAAGGTATTTTTTGGATGGAAAACCAGAGGAATAAATGCCATAAACCCTTTAGTTTCATCCTGAAGATCCCTTAAGCTATTAAGATGGTCTATTATCTCATCATTATTCTCAACAGAGCCAAAAAGCATTGTGGCATTTGACCTTATCCCTAATCTATGCGCCTCTTTCATTACAGAAAGCCATACCTCTTTTTTGGGCTTATTTGGAGCAATAATGTTCCTTACCCTCTCTGAAAATACCTCAGCACCACCACCAGGGATAGCACCAAGACCTGCATTCTTAAGCCGAATGAGGGTTTCCTTTATCGTAAGATTTGATATTTTAGCCAGAAAATCAATCTCAACAACCGTAAGTCCTTGAATGAATATATCACCTGTTTGTTTTATTCTTTGAAAAAGGTTTTCGTAATAAGATATATCAAGCTCTGGATGGCATCCTGCAACAATATGAACCTCCCTTATATCTTCTCTATAAGCAGATTTTACCCTTTCTATAATCTCATTAAAAGAGAGGAGAAATCCATCTTTTACATCCCTTGAGAAGGCACATAGGGGACATCTATAGACACATATATTTGTTGGGTTTATATTGATATTTAAGGAGAAATAGCAGGTATCTTTAAATCTTTCTTTTCTTATTTTATCTGCTAATTGACCAAGGTTTATAAGGTCAGATGAATTAAAAAGAGAAATCCCCTCTTCCCTTGTAATCCTTTCACCCCTTCTAATCTTTTCATAAATTTTCTCCACTCATTCTTTCTTCTCTTCTTGTGATTCTTCCTTCTTTGGCTCTACAACATTTACATCTTTTCTTGCAGCATTAGATGTTTTATAACCTATTGCAACCAATCCGTAATTTCCAGCAGGGTCTTGGATTGTATATTCACCTGTAAATGTTCCATTTTCATTGGATTCTGTCCAAAGGATTGCCTCATGCCTCCAAAAATCCACCCTTATCTTCTCAAAATGGCTAAATCCAACACCTTCAAATGTAATCTTTTGTCCTGTAATTGGCTCTGTTGGTGTTATCCATAATATGCTTGGCCTTATCTCAAATGTTTGTGTATGAAAGATTCCTGAATCTGTTTTTACAGTAATTGCCTTAATACCTCCTGGTCTTACATCAACAATTAAGCCATCTGCAAATGCTCCATCATTATTAATTGTAAATGTTGCATATTCTTCTTTGTCATCAAAGCCAATAGATAAAATCTCATTTGGAATCAATCCATCTGCATTTATATTTATCTTTGTCCCAATATATCCCTTTTTACTAGCTGGCTCAACAGAAATAAGCCTTGGCTTGATATTGAAAGCTATGGTTTCAATAAAATCCTTGCCACTTATTGATATTGTTTGTTCTTTCCCTGCTAGTTTTGGGCATAGAAAAGAGGTTTGAAAATTTCCATCCCTCTCAACTATATGGGTGGATAATGTCTCAATTGTTCCAAAACCTATTTTTATTTCTTCAGATGGAGCAAAACCAGCGCCAGAGAGGGATATGCCACTATCTACACAGGAAGAGCTTGAATTTAATAATACCTTTGGTTTCATAATAAATCCTGCCTCTGCAAGGAGGTATATTGTATGGCCTATAGCAAATAGGCGATTTTCTCCCTTTGGATGGTTTGAAACAATAAATTTTGCTGAAAATGTTCCTGTGTCTGTGCTTGCATAAGCCTCTGCAACAAGGTGCTGCCTTCCCATACCTACTTGAATTCTCTCTCCCAAACCATAGCCCATTCCACAGACACTTATTTCATCTCCCATAGAGCCAGAATTTGGGGAAAGCTTAACGCTTGGAATTATCCATATCTTTGAATTGTCAACCCTTGTTTTTCCTGTAGCTGTAACAACATGCTCTCCACCAGGGGTTAATGAAACATCAAATACACAAAAAAAGGTTCCTTCATTGGTTGTTGTAACCTTATTTTTCATATTAGAGGCTTCAATTAGAACCTCCTCATAAGCTTCAAACCCAGAGCCAGCTACCGTAAATGTCCCACCAATTGTGGTGTATTCTGGCCCAACAGAAATATCTGCCCATACACCCGCTCCTGCCAAAAGAAAAACAAATAATTTTTTCATCATTTTAACCTCCAAAATTTTTATTATTAAAAATTATAAAAAAACACCTATTCTTATGTCAACAGATTTTTTTGATAAACATTTATTCCTTTAAGTGTAAGGTCAGGGTCTATTATATCAATCTCCTTTAGATGGGAAAGAAAAAGGTTTATTCCACCTGTTCCAATAACCCTTGCTTCCTTTATCCTTCTTTTTATCCTCTTTGTCATTCCATCTATTTGTTCAATATATCCATAAAATATTCCAGATTGTATGGCAGATTTTGTATCGTTTCCAATACAAGATTTTGGTTCTTTAATCTCAAAAGGAGAAAGAAGGCTGCATTTTTCAAACAAAGAAGAAATGGAAATTTCAATTCCAGGAAGGATAGCACCACCAATATATACGGAATTTTTATCTATACAATCAAAAACTGTGGCTGTTCCTAAATCAACAATGATGATTGGAGGCTTGTATTGATGTAATGCACCCAAGACATTTGCAATCCTATCCTCTCCTATTTTTTCTGGGCTTTTAATACTTGTTTTTATTTTATCAAAAGAGACATATAGGGGTTTTATTTCAAAAGCCTTTGCCCTTTCTTCAATTATCGGATTTATCTTTGGAACAACAGAGGCAATGCAGATTTTAGACGGTTTTTCTTTTATCTTTTCAAATAAGGAGGGGGCTATGCTAGTTGGAATACTATCCTTAAAAATAATTTTTTCATTATAAAACAAGGCAAATTTTGTCTTTGTATTTCCAATATCAATTGCAAGAAGCATAGCATAATTATATAATATATTAAAGAATAAAATCTTTTAAAATTAATAGGAGGTTTAAAATTATGGATTGGGGAATGAAAAATCGGCTATCTCAGCTAATTCAGCCAGATGGTCGGTGTATGTTTATGCCTATAGACCATGGGTATTTTCAAGGACCAACAAGAAAATTAGAAAAGCCAGGGGAGACCATTAAACCCCTTTTGCCTTACTATGATGCCCTTTTTGTAACAAGGGGCGTCTTGCGCTCCTGTATAGACCCTAGTAATACCAAGCCAATTATTCTCAGGGTTTCAGGTGGAACAAGTATGGTAGGTAAGAACCTTGCCAATGAAGGCATTACAACCTCCATAGAAGAAGCTATAAGGCTTAATGCACAGGCATTAGGTATTTCTATATTTATAGGCTCTGACTATGAAAAAGAGACCCTATTAAATTTGTCTAAATTGGTTGATGAAGGTGAAAAATATGGCATTCCTATTATGGCTGTTACAGCTGTAGGCAAAGAGCTTGAAAAAAGGGATGCCCGCTATCTTGCTTTATGTTGCAGAATAGCCGCTGAGCTAGGTGCGAAGGTTGTAAAAACCTATTGGTGCGAAAATTTTGAGAAGGTAGTGCAAGGTTGTCCAGTGCCAGTAGTTATGGCTGGAGGCCCTAAGGTAGAGACAGAAAAAGAGGTTTTTTCCTTTGTCTATGATGGAATGCAAAAAGGAGCTATTGGAATAAATCTTGGCAGAAACATCTGGCAGAATGAGAATCCAGTTGCAATGATAAAAGCCTTAAGGGCTATTGTCCATGAAAATGCCACAGTAGATGAAGCTAATGGGATATTCTTGAAAGAAAAGAATGGATAATATAATGGAAAGGATAAGGCTGATAAGTGAGAGGCTCAAAAAGGAGTATAAGGCAGAGAAGGTTATTTTATTTGGCTCATATGCAAAGGGAGAACAAACCGAGGATAGCGATGTAGACCTTTTTATTATTGCCCCTACACGAGAAAAATTTTATGATAGGATGGCAAGTGTCCTTGGGCTTGTGCGTGACCTTTATGGAGGACTTGCTCTCTCGCCAATTGTTTTAAAACCAGAAGAAGTGGCAAAGAGATTAAAAATAAAGGATCAATTTGTAGAAGAGATAGTAAAAGAGGGGATTGAATTATGATAAAAGAAGAAGATTCTCTTATTCCTGATGATTGGAAAAGGGTTGCCCAAAAAGATTGGACTAGGATGAAAAAACACTTGGATGATGATGCTGAAGCAGTAGCCTATTTTTTACAGCAATCATTAGAAAAGTATTTAAAGGCATTTCTGCTTCAACACGGTTGGAAATTGAAAAAGATCCATGCACTTCATGATTTAATCAGCGATGCAATAAAATACAATCCAGCTCTTGAATCCTTTCGTAAATTATGTGAAAGGGTCTCTGGATATTATTTTACCGAACGCTATCCAAAATTAGTAGAAGAAGAATTAAGCTGTGAGGATGTAAAAAAAGATATTGAGGAGGCAAAAATGTTTATTAACTAAACTTTGGCAAATTTGTAAACTTCTCTTGAAAAACTTAAAGCTAAAAACTAAAAATGCAAAACTACAACTTAAAATTTAAAACCAAAGACTATAACAAAGACTATAATCTTAAGGTAAA
>JBFMDZ010000021.1 GCA_040753555.1 bacterium | reverse complement strand
TTTTGATGGTATTTAACAAAAAAATCTACAAAGGAAAAAAGAGGCTATGTTTTTGTGATGTGTTTTTGATATAATATATCCTGTTTAGAGGTAATTCTGGACAAAGGTAGCGAAATATAGGAATTTAAAGGAACGAACGCTTATGTTTGCAAAACAGGTGAGAAGGTTTGTGAAAAAAATATCCAAAACTATAAGTAATATAGAGGATGGAAAACAAGTAATACGTTCCTCTATAATGAGGAAATCGCAGTAAAAATGTTTAGAATTTTGAATTTAGATATTGTTTCGTGCTTCGTGCTTCGGATTTCGTGCTTAACAGTCCATATCTTCTTTCCTAACTTTAGGATACATTAAGCATTAGCTAAACACGTACATTTATTTTGATACTATTTTAGCCCTAGATTATGCTAACAGGAAGGTGATGCTTTTTTAAAAGCAAGGGGCTGATATACCGAAATAACTCAAATTTGCAACTATCCTCCTCTAACTTGACAAATGAGGTTGAACAATAAAGTGTAAAGTTATGGGTGCAAACCTGAGTTGGTTGGGTATACAATTAAGCTCTTTGTTAAAAAAGATAAGCATACAATTATTTTTGCACCATATTATGCGAAGAGCCTTAAGTTTTTAGTTTTGAATTTACCCTTACCCTTTGTTTATCCTCTAAATCAGGGGAAGGGTTTAGGATTACTTTGTCATTCTCGGCTAATCCAGATAAAACCTCAACTTCATTTGGTGTTATAAGGCCTAGCGATACCTCTTTTTTTCTTGCAATATCCTTTTGGACAACAAAGATGTAATTCCTTTTGTCAATAGAAAGAATAGCCTCACAAGGCACCTTTAAGGTATTTTCCCTTTTATCTGAAAGGATAACCAAATCACAGAGCATCTCGCTTTTTATAGAAAGGCTGGTTTTTTCTAATTCTACGGTTATCTCAAAGGCATTTATTTTGGTTTGAAGAATAGGAGAGGGAGCGATTTTAGTGATTACCCCAGAAATGGTTTTATTAGAGAAGGCATCAGGAAGAACATCTGCCTTCATCCCTGGGGATATTTTTTCAACATCCGTCTCATCTATATCAGATTTAACAACAAAGCTTGAAAAAGAGGCAACTACAAGGAGGATTTGAGAGGGCTGGACATAGGTATCTTGCTTAACAAGCTTGTAAATAATAATCCCATCAATAGGAGATGTAATCTTTGACCAGATAAGCTGCTGTTTGATAAAGGAAAGATTGGCATTTATGCTAGCTATTTGGCTTTCTATCTGTTGCATTCGTTCATTATGAGAAGCCTTTGTTTCCTGTAATTGCTTTTCTGCTAGCTCAAATGCAATTTTAGCCTTACTATCCTCTGCTTCTATCCTTTTAAACTCATCAAGGGAGATTGCAGAGCTTTCAAATAGTCTTTGCCTGTTAAGGAATTGGCGATGGAGTTCCTCATAAGAAATCCTTGCCTGTTCTAATCTTTTCTCTATTTCTTCTATGTCAATACCCCTATTTAATCTATTAAGTTCATTTTGAAGGCCAAGCAATTGGGCAAGGTTTTCTTTTTCCCCTGCCAATAGCTCCTTATCATCCAAAATGGCAATTGCCTCCCCCTTTTTAATCCTTGTTCCTTCATCCAGAATAAATGTAACAACCCCTGACCTTTTTGCCTTTAATTCTATCCTTTCCTTTGCCTCAATCTTTGCCCTTGCCCTAACCTTAAGGCTTAATTCACCCCTTGTAACCGTGCCTAAAGTTACCTTAATTGCCTTTTTCTCTTGTCTTTCAAGAAAGATAAGAGCAAAAATAGCAGCAATGATTAAAATTAGGGCTATTAAAAACCATTTTTTCATATTTTACCCCTCTTTTTCTTTAAAATCTCTGCTGAGAAATCCTTAAGCTTCTCTAATGCCTCTTTGTGCTTTGCCTCCCATTTTTTTCTAATTCTTCTTCCATAATACCTCAAGAGGGCATTTAAAGGCTTAAATTTAAGAAAAAGCTTTATAACAGAATGCAGGGAGTAAAATTTTCTTAAAGCCTTTATATTTCCTAATTGCAATTGATATGGTGTCATTTGCTTTGGCTCATAGACCACATTCATCCCATCATACAAAGACCAATCGTAGGTAAAAATTCTTCCAGCCTTATCAAGCTCATTAAATGTCTTTGTTCCAGGAAGTGGTGTTAAGATTAGAAATTGGATTGTGTCTATCTTGTATTTTTTAGCAAAATCTACGGTTTCCCTTATTGTCTCCTCCCTATCAGAATCAGAACCCAAGACAAACATCCCGTGTATCCTTATTCCAAATTTATGTATTGTCTCTATCCCTTCTTTAATCTCATCCAAAGTTTGCCCCTTTTTGTATTCCTTAAGTGTTCCTGGATTTACTGACTCAAAGCCAATGTAGACAAATAGGCAATTCGTTTTTTTCATTAAAAGGAGGAGGTCTTTATCCTTTGCAATATCCACCCTTACCTGTGCTGTCCAATTTTTTGGAGAGATGCCATTTTTTGCCATTTTCTCAAGGAGGGATTTTGTTCTCTCATTAACAGCGGAAAAATTATCGTCATAAAAAAATATATCCTTCTGTTTTCTATAGGCAATCTCATCTATTACAGATTCTATTGACCTCATCCTGTATTTCTTTCCAAACATTGGCGTTACTGAGCAAAATGAGCAATTGAATGGGCATCCCCTGGTTGTTTGAATTGGAAAAATACGAAGCTTTTCTTTTCCAACAATTCCATCAATATCAGGAAATGGAATACAATCAAGGTCACACAACAATTCCCTTTCTGGGTTGTGCTTAAATTTTCCATCCTCTATGTATGAAAGACCCTTTATATCTTTCAAATTACATCCATTAGGTAGTGCCAAAACAAGCTCTTTTATTGTTTCCTCTCCCTCCTGCCTTACACAGTAATGGGAATGGGCAAGGGCTTCCTCTGGTCTAAATGTTGCATGGGGACCTCCCATTACAACAGGGATTCCCATTTCCTTAAATTCCCTTGCAATTTTATATGCCCTTGGTGCGGTTGAGGTTGTTGTTGATATGCCAATAAGGTCAGAGGAATAGGCTATTTTGTAGTCAATGGGTGATAGGTCTTCACAAAATATATTAACCGAATGACCCTCTTTCTTAAGGATAGAGGATATGATTGGAAGTCCAAGCCTTGGCAGGGGAAAATCAGAAAAAACATGCCAATCAGGCGAGCCTGGTTCAATAAGTGTGATTTTCATTCAGTAATAGCAAAGCTAGATGCCTTGTCGTCTATATGGGATATTGAAACAAGAATTTTTAATATATCTTTTTTCTTTGCAATTCTTCTTGCCCTTCCTTTGAGGATTACCCCTGGTGGCCCAGAATGGTTTGTAATCTCTATGTCTTTAAATGAAATGGCTGGAAATCCAACACCTAAAGCCTTCATTACAGCCTCTTTTGCCGCAAACCTTCCTGCAAGGTGTGGGTATGGATTGTTTTTTAAATTGCAATAGGAAAGCTCATCTTCTGTAAATATTTTTTCAAGAAATCTATCCTTCCATTTTTTACTTGCCTTTCTTATTCTTGAAACATCAACAAGGTCTGTTCCTATGCCTTTTATCATTTGATTATTTATTCCTCAATAACCTTTTCAGGTCATCAATAAAATAAGAAAACATTTTAACCTTTTCACTCTCCTCTACCTCTCTTTCACTCATCACATAACTTCCATCTGTATCAAGTTCTACAATGGCTCTTCCCTTTTTTGCCGGATATCTTAATGACAAATTCCATATTGGACATTTGGATTTGGACATTGGACATTATTTTTTAAGTGCTTTGGATTTAGAATTTTCCATATCTTTAGGTTGTAACTGTAATTTACTTAAAAAACCTGATTAGATACAAATTTTCATACATCTTAAGCAAGCCATTGTATTTCATTTTTTTCTCTCATAATACCTCCATTCTATCTTTCTTTCCCCTTCTTTCATTTGCTCTTTTGGCAAGGTTTTTCGCATAAGCAAAAGATATTTGAACCCACGCAGGTAAAAGTTAAAGCGGATTGCTCGGTTATACCATATACCCGTGTTAGAGGTTTGTCCTCTGCGAACTACACATATAATGTCTAATGGCTCAAAATATTTGCATAGTCTCTCAAAAATCTTTAAGCCTACGGGTGTGAACCTTTTCTTAACCCACTGGTCACCAATTAACCAGCCGAGCACTTTTCCGGTTTTAAGTATCCGAAGGCATTCTTTCATTACCTTTTCTAATTCATTATAAAATTCTTCCTTCTCGGCAGAGATCTTACCAATATCTAAGGGATTTTCGTTGTATCTCACATTATCACCATAGGGGGAATCAATGAATATCATATCAACAATATTGTCTTGTAATGGGATACTTCGGCTATCATTCTGAATAATATCTGGTCTGGTCGGCGCTATATCATAGGCAATACATCTTCTGCCTTCTTCTTTGCAAACATCCAGGGTGGTGCCACTACCAGCCATAGGGTCAACAACTAAATCCCCAGCTCTTGTATAACGCTTTATCATATTATAAATTATAAAGGCAGGTGTAACACCTGGATATTTATTGTCTCCTTTACGGGTTTTTCCATAGCTTTGCGTAGGATAATCCCATAAAGTGGTAGATTCCAAACGGGGTTTTTCTTCCTCTTCCTTTGTAATTATAACTTTTTCCCAATCAAAATTTGATGGATCAGTTAAATAATCCAAAAGCCATTTTATCCGCCTCCTATTCAATCTTTCTCTCCAGTCAATTCCCATTTTAGAAAGGACATTTTTAGTCTTGGTTATAGTTTTTAACTCCCCATTAGTTCCAACTTTAACCTGGAATGGGTATTTGCCATTGAACGCCTCTTTGTCTAAATTTTCAACACAATCTGTTTTAGCAATAAAAGGGCCGTAAAGTTTATCGGTATCAATGTTTAGTAAAAACAGAATATCTCCTTTTTTGACAAGTAATGCCTTATCTTCATAGAGTTTATTTGTAGCAAAAAGCATCTTATCAAAACATTCACTTTCACTCTTTCTTGTACAAGCAAAAATATGGCCTTGTATTTCTATTTTTTTGTATGTATCCTCGTTATAATGTCTTGATTCAATCATTTTATCCTTTCTATAATCTCATCAAGGCTTAAAAATTCTGTTTTTTTTGTTTTTCTCTCTACAAACTCTATTTTTTCCCTTGTAGACTTTTTTCCAATGATTATCTGGTATGGAATGCCAATAAGGTCAGCATCTGCAAACTTCTTTCCTGGGGTTTCATCCCTATCATCATACAGCACATCAATTCCCAAATCCTTTAGGGTTGAATAGAGCCAATCCGCCAATTCTTTATTTTCAATGTTTATAATAACTAAGGAGAATGGTGCAATCTCTTTTGAAAATACCATCCCTCTTTTGTCATAGTTTTGTTCAATAACAGCGGCAATTATTCTGGATACGCCGATTCCATAACAGCCCATAATTATTAGGTTTTTTTCTCCATTTTCATCAAGAAACCTCAATCCCATTAGCTTTGAATACTTTGTTCCTAATTTAAAGCAATGGCCAAGCTCTATTCCTTTTATTTCAGAAAGAAAGCCCTCACATTTAGGGCAAGGGTCATTTTCCCTTGCATTTCTTAAATCAAAAAAGGAAGATACATTAAAATCCCTTCCCATATTTACATTTATATAGTGAAAATTTTCCTTATTTGCACCAACAACAAAATTTCCTCCATCCTTTACTGAATAATCGGCAATTATTTTTATATTAAGGCCAATTGGGCCTGAAAATCCCAAAGGTCCACCTGTTGTTTTTTCTATTGTTTCTTCGTCTGCCATAGAAAGCTCTTTTATATTTAATGCCTTTTTAAGCTTTTCCTCATTAAGATCAGAGTCTCCACGAATAAGAACAGCAATAACATCGCCATCTGCCTTTAAAACCAATGTTTTTATCAATTCTTCTGGCTTCTTGGAAAGATAGCCTGACACCTTTGTCACGCTCTTAAGATTTGGTGTCTCAACCAACTCAAGCGCCATCTCCTGACCCCTGATCCCTGACCCTTGACTCCTGAATTCTATTTCTGCTTTTTCAAGGCTTGCAGAATAGCCGCAGGATTTACAAACAAATATTGTATCCTCTCCATTCTCTGAAGAGGCTATAAATTCATTAGAAAATGAGCCTCCAATAATTCCAGCGCTTGCCTCAACAATTACAAAATTTAAGCCACATCGTTCAAAGATTCTCTTATATGCCCCAAAGAATTTTTGATATGTCTCATCAAGCTCTTTTTCTGTTTTGTGAAATGAATATGCATCCTTCATTAGAAACTCCCTTGCCCTTATTACACCACCCCTTGGTCTTGGCTCATCCCTAAATTTCGTCTGGATTTGGTATAGGGAGAATGGAAGTTTTTTGTATGATTGGACAATATCCCTTACAATATCGCATATTGGCTCTTCATGTGTTGGAGCAAGGCCAAATTCATTATCCTTCCTATCCTTTAGCCTGAACATATCCTCTCCATATTCTGTCCACCTATTTGTTTCCTTCCAAAGGGATGATGGAGAAAGAGAGGGCATTAAAAGCTCAATTGCACCTATTTTATTCATCTCCTCCCTGATTATCCCCTCTATTTTTCTTAATACCCTTAAGCCAAGAGGAAGATAGGAATAGATACCAGATGATAGCATCTTAATAAGCCCTGCTTTTAGCATAAGGCTATGGGAGATTATTTCAGCATCCTTTGGAACCTCAATTGATGTATGAAAGAAATATTGGCTAAGTTTCATTAAATTATTCTAACATCTATCCTCCTTATTTGACAAGAAAATTATAGGGAAAAAGCAGGATTTATGGAATTTTGTCCCCCATAAGTTTATTGTATGTGCTGTGTGTCAAAATGACTAATGTAATTTTTCTCTTGTTTTGAAATCACTTTAATATATAGTTACGAAAAAGATTGAGAAAAATTTAACATATCCCTATAATAGAGACTGAATAGTTACCAAAAAATTTGACCCGATGTTATCAAATAGAACAGAAAGAAGAAGATATAGAGGGGATTTTAAATCAAAGAAAGTATGTTCTTGTAAGATAAAAATATATCATTTGACTTGAACCCATACATTAGTTTTTAAGGTATGCTTTCCTTACGGAAAGAAAAAAATTTTTATATTCCTCTTTTCTAAAATCTGGGTATGTCCAGGGGAATTCCCTAAATTCACCTTTATAAAAATAAAGGGTGCACTCTCCATATATTCCATTATTAAGATATACCCTATGATAGCTATCCTTTGTGCTTGCCAAAACAAGCTTCCCACTTCCAATGTATCCTGGGTCAATATTTATCCTCCTCTTTCCAGAAAGAGAGAATTTTTCCTCAATTGAATTTGTGTAGACCTTTATCTTTGAAATAGAGCCTTCTAATATAAGCTTTTTAAATGAGATAAATTTTCTTTTTAAGCCTTCCCCAAATTCCTCTTTGTAATATTCTGTTTCATCAAAAGCAAATATACAAGAGGCAAGCTCTATCTTTTTAAATTGTCTTTTAAGAATATCTTCTGTTTCTTCAAAGAGCTGTTCATCCTTTGTGAGCATCCCTATAATAAGCTTTACCTTTTTTTCTTTTCCTATCTTGCCCATTTATTTATTGAAAGGAGGATTCCAATAGACAGCATATTTATTAAAAGGGATGAGCCGCCATAGCTTATGAATGGAAGGGGAATTCCTGTTACAGGAAGGATTCCACAACAGATTCCAATGTTTATAAACCCTGCTACAGCAATCATTGTTGATATACCACAAGCAAGAAGGCTTCCAAATGGGTCGCCGCAGGATCTTGCTATCTTAAGCCCTGTTGTTGTAAGGAGAAAGAAAAGAAGAATAAGGAAAAAAACACCAGCAAAACCCCATTCTTCAGCATAAACAGAAAAGATGAAATCTGATGCCCTCTCAGGAAGAAATCCAAGGTGGCTTTGTGGCCCTTTCAAAAAACCAGCTCCAAAAACGCCTGCTCCTCCAATAGCAATCTTTGATTGGATAATATTGTATCCAGCACCGAGTGGGTCAAATGATTGATTTAAGAAAACAAGGAGCCTTTTTCTTTGATAATCCTTGAGGATAGCTGAGGCAAAAACTGAGCTTATTAAAGATAAAGTTATAACAAAAAAGATGATAATAGATGCCCTGCTTTTCTTAATATAATTGCAAAAGAGAAAGCTTAAAAAGGCTATTATAGAAATTAAGATAAAAATGGATTTAAACCCATATCCTTTAAAGAAAAACCAGGAAAAGAATATTGTAGAGAGAGCAAAAAGGACGAAAAAAGAAAAGATTAAATAAAAAATAGCCCTATTTGGCTCTAAAATATAAACACAAGAAAAAAAGATGGGAAAGAAGATAAGGGATGAGCCTATATCAGGTTGGAGCAAGATTAAGAATACAGGAATAAGGATAATAATAATGGGGCATAGAAAGGAGGATAGGGAACAAAGCCTCCCTTGCTTATCCTTTAGGTAGAGAGAAAGCATAATTATTGTAGAAATCTTTGCAAGCTCAGATGGCTGAAAGGAAAAAAAAGAAAATACAAACCAGGAGCGAGCATTTCTTATAGGAGGCATAAAAAGGACAATAATAAGAAGGCCAATGGCTATTATGTAAATAAACAAGCCCTTTATTTTAAGGATTGAATAGTCAATTAAGGTCATGAGGAGGCATAAAATTATTCCAATAATTGCCCAAATTAGCTGTTTTTTCCACAAGACATCTTTCCATGTAGATGTTGTGCTATAAAGGGTAATAATGCCAATTCCTGTCAAAAGAAGAACAAAAATAACAAGATGTAAATTTAGGTTTTTTTTCATAAACTTTTCAAAAGAATTTATAATTATTTGAAAGCCCTGTCAAGATTTAATTTTTAAAAATGGTAATATTTTCTAAAAAATAATACTAGACAAAATCTTTTCTTTTAAGGTATATTTTATTAGAAAAAGCATTAAAATAATAAAATGATTATTGAAAAGCTTCTTGAGTTGATGCTAAAGAAGGAGGCTTCTGACCTTCATATTAAAGCAAATTCATCGCCCCTTCTCAGGGTGCACGGTGACCTTTTGCCTTTAAAGGAGATAAGGCCATTTACTCAGGAGGAAGCAGAAAATCTATCTTTGGCATTGCTTACAGATGCCCAGAAGGAGAGGTTTAAGAGAGACCTCTTTCTTGATCTCTGTATGGACATAAAGGATTTGTCAAGGTTTAGGACACATATATTCTATCAACAAAGAAGCGTTGCTTCTGTATTTAGGGCAATTCCATATAAAATTCCAACAATGGATGAGCTAAAAATACCCTCTGTTGTAAAGAGCTTATGCACAAGGCCAAGGGGGATGATTCTTGTAACAGGCCCTGCATCATCTGGAAAATCAACAACCCTGGCAGCTTTAATAGATTTTATAAATGAAAATAGCACCTCACACATTGTTACTGTTGAGGATCCGATTGAATTTATCCATTCATCTAAAAAGGCTGTTATCAACCAGAGGCAGGTTGGTTCTGATACATTGAGCTTTAAGGATGCCTTAAAGCATATGTTTCGTCAGGACCCTGATATAATTCTTGTTGGTGAAATGAGGGATTTAGAGACAATTCAGACAGCCATTACAGCCGCAGAAACAGGACACCTTGTTTTAGCAACCCTTCATACACCCGATGCAACCCAGACAATAGATAGGATAATAGATGTTTTTCCTCCACATCAACAACAGCAGGTTAGGATTCAATTAGCATCAAACCTTCAGGGGATTATGTCTCAGGTTCTTTTGAAAAGGGCTGATGGCAAGGGCAGGATTGCTGCATTTGAGGTTTTAATAGCTGTTCCTGCTGTAAGGAATTTGATAAGGGAGGGAAGGACATACCAGATTCCATCATTCTTACAGGTTGGAAGGAGGCAGGGGATGATTTCTTTAAATCAATCCCTTATTGACCTGTCAAAGGAAGGTCTTATTAGCCCAGAGGAGGCTATAAGCAAAGCCACAGATGTTGCTGAGCTTCTTTCTGTAGTAACAGGAGAAGGGGAAGCAAAATAAAAATCAAAAGTCAAAATTGTGGTAAAGATTTTTTTAAAAAATGACGATATATAATAAGGGATGAGTGAATTAAGAAAGGATCCGATATTGGGAAGATGGGTTATTATTGCATCTGAAAGGGGGGAAAGGCCTGGTGCATTTGAGAAGCCTTTGGAAAAAAAGGATGAAGGCACCTGTCCATTTTGCCCTGGAAATGAAAGAATGACACCTCCAGAGATATATAGCATAAGAAAACCAGGTTCAAAGCCAAATGAGACAGGATGGGATATAAGGGTTGTTCCAAATAAATTTCCAGCCCTAGGCATAGATGAAAAATTGGCAAAGAAGGGCAGAGGCGTATATGATATGATGATAGGGTATGGTGCACATGAGGTTATTATAGAAACACCTGACCACCATAAGCATATTAAAGACCAATCTATCATTGAGATAAAAAATGTTATAATGACAATTCAGCACAGGATTGAGGATTTGCATAAAGACCTTAATATGAGATATGTCCTTGTCTTTAAGAATAAGGGCATAGAGGCAGGTGCATCTTTGGCGCATCCTCATACCCAGCTTATTGCAACGCCTGTTACGCCAAGGACAGTAAAGGGAGAATTGCAAGGAGCAGAAATCTATTTTAAGGCAAAGGAGAGGTGTATATTCTGCGATATTATGGAAGAGGAGCTCTCCCTTGGAAAGCGTATAGTTTCCGAAAACGATGGATATGTTGCATTCTGTCCATATGCCTCAAGGTTTCCATTTGAGATATGCATCCTTCCAAAGCACCATGATATAGATTTTCATTCCGAAAATGTAAGAAAAAATGACGATGAATTGGCAGAGATACTTTCCCTTGTCTTTAAAAAGCTTGCTGTTTGTCTAAATGACCCGCAGTATAACTATGTTATCCATACCGCACCAAATAGGTTTGCAAGAAGGGGATATTGGCAGACATTGAGTGAGGATTTTCATTGGCATATTGAAATAATGCCAAAGCTTACAAGGGTTGCAGGGTTTGAATGGGGAACAGGGTTTTATATAAACCCAACACCGCCAGAGGATGCGGCAAAGTATTTAAGGGAAACAGATTTAGAATGAAAACCCTATATGTCTCATTTTTATGGCACCTTCATCAGCCATCCTATAAGGATAGCCTTACAAATTCATATACCCTTCCCTGGGTAAGGCTCCATTCAACAAAGGGCTATTATGATATGGCATCTATCCTTGAGAAATTTCCAAATATTAAGGCAACATTTAACCTTACAGCGTCCCTTTTGTCCCAAATTAAAGATATTGCAGAAAATAATGTAGCTGATTACCATTATGAAATAAGCAAAAAGGAGGCAGATTCTTTAACAGATGAAGAAAAGATATACCTTCTTTCAAATTTCTTCCTATGCAATTGGGAGACAATGGTTTTTCCATATCCAAGGTTCAAGCAATTATTGCAGAAGAGGGGAAAAAATGTATCAATAAATGAGATTAAAAAGAGAATAGATGAATTTTCAGAGAGGGATATAAGAGACCTCCAGGTTTTTTATAACCTTACATGGTTTGGGTTTAAGGCAAGGGAGGATGAATTTATAAATAACCTTTTTATAAAAGGCGAAGATTTTACAGAGAATGAAAAGCAAACACTCCTTAAAAAACAAAGGGAAATAGCTGCATCAATAATTCTAAAATACAAAAATCTTCAGGATAAAGGTCAAATTGAAATTTCAACAAGCCCATTCTATCACCCAATCCTACCTTTACTTATGGATGGAAAAAAGGGAGGGTTTGATTTTAAAGATGATGCAAAAGCACAGGTTGAAAATGCAATAAACCTTTATTCTTCCTTGTTTGGGAAGCCTCCAAAGGGGATGTGGCCACCAGAGGGTGGTGTTTCTTCTGATATATTCTCTATGTTGTCTCAATCTGAAATTTCCTGGATTGCAACAGATGAGGAGATTCTTTTTAATACAATTCCAAATCTACCTAGGCATTCTATATACAAAATGTACGAGATGGAGAATATAAAAATATTCTTCAGGGACAAAAACCTTTCAAATTCAATTAGCTTTGTCTATTCAAAGAATAAGCCAGAAAAAAGCGTTTCTGATTTCATAGGCCATATCAAAGGGATAAGGGATTATGTCTCTGCTATCCCTGGTGAGCATATTGTAAGCATAATCCTTGATGGTGAAAACCCCTGGGAATACTATAAGGATGGTGGAGAGGCATTCCTTTCTGGAATATATGAGGAATTGTTAAATCTTGATGATGTTAAGACAATAACATTTTCTGAATTTGCAAATATAGCAAAAGAATCTACAAAGATTACCAATATATACCCAGGTTCATGGATTGACCATTCCTTTAGGATTTGGAGGGGAAAAATAGAGAAGGATAAGGCATGGGATTACCTTAAAAAAACAAGGGATGATCTCCAAAGGATTGCACCAGACAACAAAAATGCCTGGGAGGAGATATACATTGCAGAGGGCTCTGACTGGTTCTGGTGGTATGGCGATGACTTTGAGTCCTCGCAGGATGATATCTTTGACCTTATCTTCAGAACACACCTTAAGAATGTTTATAAAATCATTGACAAAACACCTCCATCCTATCTTGATGAGGCAATAACAAAGCCAAAATTTATAAAACCCCTAACCTTTCCTATTCATTCTATCTCTCCTATAATAGATGGAAGGATAACAAGCTATTATGAGTGGCTATGTGCAGGCAGCTATGACATAAGCTTTTCTGGCGGAACAATGCATTATTCAGAAAATAGGATAAAGAAGATAATGTATGGCTATGACCTTAAAACCCTTTATATTGCTATTGATGCCTCCAATCATTTTTTAGAGAATGAGTTTTTGGTAATAAATATAGAGACAAGGACAAGGTATAAGATAATAGTTTCAAAAAATGGAAAGGGGGAGCTTTTTGAGATAAATCCTGATTTAACCTTGACAAAAAAGGGGGATTTAGAAAATATGGCATTTTATAAGATATTAGAGCTAGCTATTCCTTTTGAGATTATCTCTGTAGGTCAAAAGGAGGAGGTAAGGTTCACAGCATCGTTTGAAAGGAATGGAATAATTGTTGAAGTTTGGCCAAAAGCAGGGTATATATCAATGCTTGTTCCAACCCCTGAATATGAAGCAATGAAATGGTCATGCTAAGAAAACTAAAAACTTAAAACTAAAAATGTATTTAATCCTCTGTCTCCATTCCCATCAGCCTGTTGGGAATTTTGACTATATTTTTGAGGAAGCATATAACAAGGCATACAAACCATTTCTTGATGTATTTGAGAAATATCCTGATGTAAAGATAAACCTTCACTATAGTGGATGCCTCCTTGAATGGCTACAAGAAAATCACCCAGATTTTTTAGAAAGGATAAAAAACCTTATAATTGAGGAAAGGGTAGAAATTTTATCAGGTGGATTTTATGAGCCTATTCTTCCCATAATCCCCGAAGCCGATGCAAAAGCACAGATTGAGATGATGCAAGGCTTCTTAAAAGCCCATTTTGATGTAGAACCACAAGGTTTCTGGCTTGCAGAGAGGATTTGGGAGCCTTCTATTCCAAGAATTGCATCTTCTTTAAAATACACAACCATAGATGATACCCATTTCCTCTGGTCAGGTATCCCCATAGATAGCCTTTCTGGCTATTTTTTAACCGAAGACCAGGGAAATACCCTGGTAATATTTCCTATTGATAAAAACCTACGCTATTTTATTCCATTTAGAAGACCAGAAGAGGTTATAGATTACCTAAAGACAAAACCAGATGATGCTTGCTTGACAATGGGTGATGATGGAGAGAAATTTGGCCTTTGGCCTGGAACCCATAAATGGGTCTATAGCGATGGATGGCTTGATAGATTTTTTCAATTATTGGAGGAAAATAAAACTTGGCTTAAAACAGGGACATTTAGCGAATACCTTAACAACCATTCTTCCAAAGGAAAGGTTTATATTCCTTGCGTCTCTTATGAGGAGATGACAGAATGGTGCCTTTTGACCTTATCTTGCGAGAGGTTTCACAATGTAATTGAGGAGGCAAAAAGAATTGGGTTTTATGATAAAGCAAGGGAGTTTTTAAAGGGAGGATATTTTAGGAATTTCTTTATAAAATACCCTGATGCAGACCATTTGCACAAGAGGATGGTTTGGACATCATCTTTAATAGGAGAAAATAAAGAGGCAAGGAAATTCCTTTATAAGGCACAATGCAATTGTGGATATTGGCATGGTGTGTTTGGTGGATTGTATCTTCCTCATTTAAGAAAGGCTCTTTATTCAAACCTTATTAAGGCAGAGGACATTGCCATAAAAAATGATATTGTTATAGAAAAAGATATTAACAATGACCTAAAGAATGAAATTTATATAAAGAAAGGGAATTTTAATCTTATTGTAGAGCCTTATAATGGTGGAATTATCTCTGAGATAGATACAGGGGGAAAAAATCTAACAGATATTCTTTCAAGAAGAAAAGAGGCATATCATAGCCATCTTAAGGAATGCCCAATTGATAATTCCTCTGAAACACCAAGCATCCACGATGTCCAGAGGGATATATCTCATGCAAAGGATTTTCTTTTCTATGACCAATATACACATTCCTTCTTGCAAGACCATATATTTCAGGAAGATGTAAGTCTAAAGAATATAAGGGAAGGCTCAATTTCCTGGAAATTTAAGGCATTTGAAATGCCATATAGCTATCAAGTTAAGGGCTATGATGTTTTTCTATTATGGAGAGATGAAAATATCTCAATTTCCAAAGATATTATTCTACACAAGGATTCTCTTGAATTTAAATACAAAACAAAGGGGATTATCGGGAAGTTTGGCGTTGAGTTTTGCTTTTCTATTTTTGATGACCAAGAAGAAGAGATAATTGGAAAAGAAATAAGGCTTCTTAATGATATAATTATAAAAAGCAATAAAGATGTTGTATTCTGGAAAATTCCATTATACACGGTTTCTCAATCAGAGAAATGCTTTGATGTAACCCAACAGGGAATAATTGTAATGGCAACAATTCTGCTTGAAAAAGGAAGCCATTTTGATATAAATTATAATATTAAGTTTAGGGATGACTAAAATTGAATTAAAGGAGATAGTTTTTAGAATATTAAAGAGCTCAAGCCCTGATAAAATTATCCTTTTTGGTTCTTATGCATATGGAAATTACAAAGAAGGTAGCGATATAGATTTTTTAATTATAAAACAAGGGATAAAATCCAAAATAATGGAGTATGCAAAAATAAGAAGAGCCTTAAAGGGTCTTAAATTTCCATTTGATATTATTGTTCTTACACCACAAGAATATGATTTTTATTCAAAAAATTGGAAGAATAGTGTAATAGCCGAAGCTCGCGAGAAAGGTGTGATTTTATATGGATAATAAAGAAGAATATATAACTTTATTTGAACTTGGATGTGCTGATTTAAAGCTTGTAGAGAAGAATTTAAAGGAAGAAGATATAAGCAGAAAAATTTTGTTGTTTCATTTGCAACAAGCAGTTGAAAAATTCTTAAAATCGCTTCTTTCTTTTGCGGATATTAAATTTCCAAAAACCCATGATTTAGAGATACTAATAGAAACTTGCGAAGATAATAAAATAAACCTTCCAGAGAATATCTTTGATTTTGTAAATTTAACCCCCTATTCTGTTGAATTTAGATATACAATGATAATAGAAGAAGAGCTGGATTTAGAGGATTATTATGAAAAGGTTTTAAATTTTAAGGTATTTATAGAAAAATTTTATAGGAGGTGAAAGGATGATTAAGTCAGAAGAGGCAAGAGAGGGAAGGGTTGTAATGATAGATGGAAAGCTCTATAGGGTTTTGAATCTTGAGTTTGGAGGTGCTGCTAAAGCAGGAAGAATTGTTCATTTAAAGATTCAAAATATTGAAAATAATGCCATAACCCAGGCAACATTCCATGGAAATGACCTAATAGAGGATATAACCCTGGATAAGTATCCAATGGAATATATTTATAATGATGGCTCAAATTATTATTTTATGAACAAGGAAACATATGAGCAATTTGCTGTTCCATCCTCTGTTGTTGGAGGTATTAGCCAATACCTTAAGGAGAATACAGAGATTATGGTTGAATTTTATGAGGGAAATCCTGTAAACATTGATTTTCCAAAGACAATTACCCTTAAGATAGAAAGCACGGCATCTGGAATAAAAGAGGGCTCATCGGGTGCTCCATTTAAAACTGCAACATTAGAAAATGGAATGGAAATTCTTGTTCCCCAATTCATAAAGGAGGGAGATTCCATAATCGTTGATACAACATCGGGGAAATACCTTGATAGGGCGAAGAAATAGTGTTAGATGGTTGCTATTATTGAAGGAGGGGGAGAAATTTCTAATCTTCTTAAAGAGGAAATAAAAGATTCTATTCTCATTAAGATTCCCGATAAACCAGATATTGATGAGATAATTTGTCTTCTTAAAAACAAAGGAATAAAAAAGGTTGTATTTGCAGGTAAGTTTGAGAAAAGAATGGTTTATAAAGCAAAAGAATTTTTTCCAAAAAGGGATGATGAGGCCATCATAAAACACATTAAAGGCCGATTTGAAAAAGAAGGAATGAGGGTATTAAACCAAAAAATGTATCTTTCTTCATATCTTGCACAAAAAGGCTTTCTTACATCTTGCAAGCCAAGCAAAGATGAGATGGAGGATATAGAAAAGGGGCTCGTTGTTTCCAAAAGGATAAATTCCCTTGGGATTGGCCAGACAATTTGTATAAAAGATGGCATTGTAATTTCCGTTGAGGCATTAGAGGGAACAAATGAGACAATAAAGAGGGCAGGAAAGATAGCAGAAGGCTTTGTTGTTGTAAAGTATGGAAAAAGGGGAAGGGAGGTTCCTGTAATAGGCGAACAAACAATTAAGATAATGAAAAAAGCAGATGCAAGGGTATTGGCAATAAAAAGCAATGTTGTTGTTATTCTTCCAAAGACATTAGGGCTTGCAGAGAGGAATAAAATCCCTGTAGTCGGTGTCTGACTTTATATACCAAAAATCAATTGAATTTCAAGCAAACCCTTTTGTTAAAGCTATTCTTCAGCAATAAGAAATTGAGACTTTAACATAAAGCAGAACTTCCTCTCTTAATTCCAAGCTTATAATGATATAATCCATTCGAGTCAATCATATAGGCAATAGGCAGGGTTAAGTTTTTTGTCTTCTTCCAAAATTCATGCACCAATAGGTAAGCAAGCATGGTGACAAAAACATGCCCCCTGGTTCTACTTTCTTTACGCACATATACAGGTCTTACCTCAAGGCATCCTGTCTTGATAGTTTTGAATGCCTGCTCAATTAGACTTAAATCCCCTTGTATCTATTTAAGCACGAAATAATATCTAAATTCAAAATTCTAAACATTTTTACTGCAATTTCCTCATTATAGAACTGAAAATCATCTTCTAAATTATATTGTTTTGAATTTTCAATTTTAGTCATTTGAATTTGTTTTAAGATTTCGAATTTCGGATTTCATTTGTTCCATTAAAGCTAAACACATATAAAAAATGGTTCTCCTGTGAGAAATACTTCCTAAAAAAATTTCTTGAAAAATTTTCCTGCAAAAGTTTGTTGACAAAAAAATACTTTATGGTATAATATGGTATAATTGAGATTGAGTTTCAATTACAATTGGAGATTGAAAATGAAAATCAAAAAGAAAATAGGAGGTGCGTTATGTTAACAAGGTTAACAAAGACAATGCCAGTAATCATTCTGGCAGCAGGTATGGGATTCTACCTATCCCAATCAGTTTTAGCAGAAGAGGCTATTGAACTGGAAAAGGTAGTGGTAACAGCCACTAAGGGCGAAAGGGTATTAAAAGATGTACCTGTGCGCACCGAGGTGATTACCAGTAAAGAGATTGAGGCAAAAAATATCAAGACAGTTCAGGAGGCCTTAAAGTATCTAACGGGAGTGAAGATTAATAAATCTTGTTGCTCCTGGGGCGATAAGGGAAAAATTGAATTGCAAGGATTAGATGAAAAGCATACCCTAATCTTAGTAGATGGACAGAGGATTTTAGGAGGACACCGGAATGCTGTTGATTTACAGCAGATTTCTATAGAAATGGTAGAAAGAATTGAGGTGGTAAAAGGTCCTGCCTCTGCTCTTTATGGAAGTGATGCTGTGGGTGGAGTAGTCAATATCATTACCAAATCCGCTCCTTTAAAACCCATATTTTCTACCTCTGCCTCCTTTGGTGCCCACGGAACACAAATTCATGAAGTAAGCGGCGGGTTTAAAAAAGATAGATTTGGCGGCTTTCTTAATTATACTTATAGAGAGTCAGAGGGGGTAAGTAAAGAAACTGACCAATATTGGGAAAGCATATTTCAAGGAAGCTTCCAATATGAGTTTACACAGGAATCTAAATTGACCCTGAAGCCTTATTACTCTGAGCAGAGAATGAAATATGAGGGCAGGAAACAGGAAAGATTTGGCCTTAACTCTATCTGGGAATGGGCGACTGATGAGTTATCCAAATTAAGCTTAAGGGGTTCTTTGTTTAATTACAAACACTTAACAGCTGATAAAAAGTCAGATTGGGATAATGATAATTACGAGGTAGAGCTAAATTATTCCCGTCTTTTGTTTGACAAATATACTTTAACTGGCGGTTACCAGTTATTAAAAGAAGATGAAGATGACAGAGGCAAAAAATATAAAGCAGACCAGACCATAAATAGCTTCTTTATCCAGGATGAGATGAACTTTGCTCCCTTCACTTTTGTTTTGGGCACCCGTTTAGATAAACATGATAAATGGGGAAGAGAGGTTAATCCCAAAGCCAGCTTGCTTTATAAAGTAATAGATGATCTTAAATTGAGAGCCTCTGTAGGCACAGGTTTTAAGGCGCCCCCTTTAGTTAGATTATATGCTGATGGCTGGAGAATGGGGCCTTATCTTGTCCATGCAAATCCTGATTTAAAACCAGAAGACTCTATCGGCTATCAAGTAGGTGCAGAGTATAAATTTTCAGAAAAACTTCTGACTGAACTATCCCTTTTTAGGAATGAGCTTAAGAATTTGATGAGCTATAGAATTGTAAAAAAACCCAGCCCTCCTCCCTATGATATGTATTGGGAAAATGTAGATAAAGCAAGGACTCAAGGTATAGAGTTAAATTTAACCAGCCAACTCGTGGAAAATTTAACCACAAAATTAGGGTACACCTTTTTGGACACCAAAGATGAATCTACAGGAAAGGAGCTTACATATAAGCCAAAGCATAAATTGAGCTTAGAGTTAGGCTATGAGATTCCTAAAATTGAGCTTAGCATAAATTTAGAAGGTGAGTATATCGGAAGAAGATATGATAGTAATTACAACAGATTAGAAGGTTACACCATATTCAATCTTGCCTTAACTAAAGACATTGGGAAACATGCTCAAGTTTTTGCCCGGGTGGATAATATCTTTGGTAAGAAAAACATCTCTGATGAGTATGACATAGATGGCACCGAATTTATGGGCGGGTTGAAAGTTAAATTAGGAGGTGTGAAATGAAAAATATAAAAAATCTTTTTGTTTTAGGTTTGTTTTTAAGTGGCTGTTTGATGTTTTCTGTGGATGCTTTTGCCCATACGCTATGGATAAATGCTACAGATTATAGGGTGGAATTTCATCCTAAGTATGGAGCAAAAACCAATGTCTACTTTGGCTGGGGGCATAGTTATCCGGTAGATGACTTTTTGGCTGTTGAGGATTTACAGGGGGGGTTCTCTTTGATTTATCCTGATGGCGGAATCGAAAAGATAACTCCTAACGCTGGAGGATTCTTGGCTACTCAGATAAATTTTAAGCAACCAGGTTCATACATAGTAACTGCTTCCAAAAAGCCTGGGTTTTACGCGATGTATGTTGATAAAGGAGAAGTTCATCATAAAATTGGGCCTAAGACAGGACTTAACAGTGTTATTTTAAGCCTTTACTACGAACAATATGCCAAGAGTCTAATAGATGTCGGTGAGGCAGAAGATGATGCTTTTTCAAAACCAGTGGGACATAGATTAGAGATAATTCCTTTGGAAAACCCTTATAAACTTCACGGCTGTGGAGGGCATTTTTTGCCAGTTGTGATTTTGTTTGAAGGCAAACCAGCGAGATTCTGTAAAGTATATGCTACTTACATGGGTTTTTCTACGGGTGATGATTTTGCCTATGCTACTTCTACAAACGGAGAAGGAATAGCTAAAATCAGGCTTACCCATTGGGGCGCTTGGTTAATAAAAGCAGATATAAAATTACCTGCTTTGGATGACTTAAAAGATAAATGCAATGAGTTACATTATACGGCAACTTTAACCTTTGAAATCCCGTAATTATATGATAACAGTTTCAGTTGGTGCTTTAGTTTTAAGTATAGTCCATGCGTTAATGCCGGATCATTGGATTCCGCTGATTATGATCAGTAAAACCGAGAAGTGGTCTCGTGTGGAGACTTCCTGGATTACGGCCTTGATTGCTATTCCTCATATAATTAGCACTATTTTAATTGGAACTCTTATTGGGATAATTGGCTACAAACTTTCTTCCGCCAATGAATTTATAATGAGGATTGCATCTCCTTTGATTCTGGTTAGTTTAGGACTTGTCTATATTTTTTTGAATTTTAAAAGCCACGGTGGGCAGCATCATCAAGATTCCGTAAGAACCGGTGCGATTTCAAAAAAGTCAAAATCGGCTATTATATTTCCTTTGGCTACCGCGCTTTTCTTTTCGCCATGCGTTGCCATTGGTTCCTACTTTTTTGTAGCAGGGACCAGAGGCTGGTCCGGCATTGTTATGGTTTCAGCCATCTATCTGATTGTAACGATTCTTGGTATGATCCTGATGGTGGATTTGGGCATGAAGGGCACAGAGCGAATAAAGTGGCATTTCTTAGATCGCCATGAAAAGGCCATTACGGGAGCAGTATTAATTATTTTGGCCGTATTGGTCTATTTTATGGAGATATGATTTGGAGTTTTGATAATGTCGATATTCAATCATCACATTTACGAATACAAAAAGGGTTTAAGAAATTTAATCCTTTATACTGCAAAAAAACAAAAAAAACTGGAACTTACCCATAAGTTTGTAGAAACAAATCCTGCCTAGGTTTTTAACACTTTATTTTATTCAAAAAGAGAAAAACTAAAATTTTATCTTTAAAAAAAAGGAAAAAATGCCGATATATT
>JBFMDZ010000020.1:14562-21464 GCA_040753555.1 bacterium | reverse complement strand
ATATCTACGGAAGCCTAAATACCCAAGGCTTATCAAATGCACCGGTTGTATTTACTGGCTATAGCCAAGCAAATGGCTATTGGGATGGTCTTGAGGTTTATGGCTATGCTAATCTTAATTACACAAATATCCTCTATGGTGGATACCCCCATTATGCCAAGGCTTCAAACCTCTATGTTGAAGGCAGATTAACATTAAACAATTGCCTTATTGGTTCAAGCTCTAATTATGGGATATGGATAAACAATGGAGAGGCAAGCATAGAAAATTGCTCCTTCTTAAACAATTATTATGGGGTATGGGCAAAAAACGGAAACACAACTATTCTTTATTCCAAAATCTTTAATAATCAAATAGGTATCCTTACGAACACAGGAAGGGTATTCATCAGAAAAAGCCTGCTTGATAATCCAATAAACATAAACAATTCATCAAATTCATTACTAGATGCAAGAAAAAATTACTGGGGAACATATCCCGTTGATAGAATAAAATTAGTCCAAAGCCCTGGTGGCATCCTATATCTTCCTTGCCTTTCATCGTATGAAGGAATAACAAATCCAAGACCCGCACCAACCCCTCCTTCAATCACTGGTTGGACAAAGAAAAGCCAAGGAATAACCTCTCACCTTTTAGATATTGATAATGGCTGGATATGTGGGGATGAGGGTATTGTGGGAAATATAGAAAAGAATTCTACCTTTACATTAGCTTCTACCTCAACCTTCTTTGGCATATCCTTTGTAAGCACAAATACCGGCTGGGTGGTGGGAGAAAATGGCTTGGTCTTTAAAACAGAGGATGGAAATTCCTTTTATAGACAGGCAATCCCAACCAAACTTAACCTTTACGGAATTGACTTTACAAATGAAAATAAAGGATGCATTGTGGGAGAAAAGGGGATAATCTTGATAACTGAAGATGGTGGAAAAAATTACAACCTTGCTATTAGCCCAACAAACGCAGACCTTTTCAAGATTAAATTTTTAGACGAAAGCTATGGTTTTACGGTTGGAAATGGGGTAATTCTTAAAACCCATGATGGAGGAAAGGCTTGGAACAAAGCCTATGAAGGCACAAACACAAAGCTTTCCCTCTTCTTCCTTAATCCAAAAGAGGGCTGGGTTGTCGGAGAAAATGGATTGGTTTTGCATACCATAGATGGTGGGATAAATTGGGAGACGCAAAAAACACCAACAAACAATACCCTATTTGATATCTCATTTTACAAGGGCATTCTTCTATCCACAGGTAATGGAATAATTCTTCAAAGTCTAAATTATGGAAAAACATGGAACATAATCTCATCTGGTCTTTCGTTTTCCATTCAAAGCATAAAAGAATTTTTGATAACCACAGAAAATGGTGGCATATTCCAATATCCATTTATATACTGAAATAAAATTGGTTTTCAAGTATTAATGTTTCTATAACCAAAGAGCAAATGGATAAAATTGAACAAATATACAAAATAAACCTGGATGCAAAGGATAATGAAAATATCCTTATAATAAGCGATTGCTTCAATAATGAGATAAGCGAGACAGCCATTCTTTTTAGGGATGTAGGAAAAAATCTTAAGGTTAATACCAACCTTTGCCTGTATCCTCCCCTTTTATCCCACGGAGAGGAGCCGCCAGAGAATGTATGGAAAGAGGCAGGATTTAAGATAGACAGGGAAACATTTGAAAGAATAAAAAGAAAAGAACCTATGGAGATAGATATTTTAAACCCACCAGATATTTTAATCTCAATTACAAATTTCTCAACATCACATACGAGCTTTAGAAAGCTCTTAACTAAAAATAAAACAAGGTATGTAAGTATGCCTTTGTTTGAAAAATCTATGCTTTATGGAGCATTGGATGTTGATTATGAAAAGATGAATAATTTGGGAGAAAGGATAAAGGCAATTTTAGAGAAGGGAGAAAATGTAAGGGTTTCATCACCTTCTGGCACAGAGCTAATGTTTAATATAAAGGAAAGGGAAATTACCATAGATAATGGATTGATAACAAAAAAGGGAGATTTTGGAAATCTTCCCGCAGGCGAGGTCTTTCTTCCTCCAATTGAAGGAAGCTGTAATGGTGTTTTGGTAATTGAGGTAATGGAAAAAAGAAGGCTTAAATCCCCATTATTTGCAAAGATAGAGAATGGAATGGTTGTATCAGTTGATGGAGAAATTGAGGCAAAACAAAGGCTTGAGGGGATATTTTCAAAATACCCTCTTGCAAGGAATATAGCAGAGCTTGGAATAGGAATAAACGATAAGGCATCTAATCCAATAAACATCCTTGAGGCAGAGAAAATCAAAGGAACAGGGCATATTGCCTTTGGTGATAACTCTGGTTTTGGAGGAAATATATCTGTTCCATTCCACGAAGACTATGTTGTCTTCTCTCCCACAATAGAGATTGATGGAAAAACATTAAAGATATGAAAGGGCTAATTGAGGCAATAAAAGAGATAGAAAAACAGATTGAGGATATAGGAAAGGGCTTGTTGGAAAAAATAGAAAGAAAAGAAGCCCTTGAGAAGGAAGAAGCACTCCCTTCATTTTGGGATTCTATTGAGGCTTCAAAAAAAATAAAGGAGCTTTCAGAGATAAGGGATTTTCTCTCTCCATACCTTAAGGTTTTAAAAGAAAAAGAGGAGATAAAGGATCTTGCCTCTTTGGGAGAAGACCCTGAAATATTAAAAGAGCTTAATGAGAAAAAGGAGAGGCTTTTAAAAGAAATCAGCGATGTTAAGTTTTTATATGCCTTTTCTGGAAAGCACGATAGGGATAATGCTATTATTTCAATCCATCCAGGTGCAGGTGGAACAGAATCCTGTGATTGGGCAGGAATGCTTTTTAGAATGTATCTTAGATGGGCAGAATTAAAGGGTTATAAGACAAAAATTTTAGACTTACTTGCTGGAGATGAAGCCCTTATAAAGTCTGTTGTTTTTCTTATTAGTGGAAGGAATGCCTATGGCTGGCTTAAGAAAGAAAAGGGAATCCATAGGCTTGTTAGAATATCGCCTTTTGATTCAAACAAGAGGAGGCATACATCTTTTGCATCTGTATTTGTAATGCCTGAGATAACAGACCCAATAGAGGTGGATATTAAGGATGAGGATTTAAAGATTGACACATTTAGGGCATCTGCCCCAGGCGGTCAACATGTCCAAAAAACAGAATCAGCAATTAGAATCACCCATATCCCAACAGGAATTGTTGTTTCCTCTCAAAATGAAAGATCCCAGCATCAAAATAAGGCAAATGCCCTAAAGGTTTTGTATTTAAGGCTATATGAACACTATGAGGAAAAAAGGGAAGAAGAGCTTAAAAAAATTGGTGGAGAGAAAAAGGCTATTGGATGGGGCTCTCAAATAAGGTCTTATGTTTTTTGTCCATATACAATGGTAAAAGACCATAGAACCCAAGAAGAAACAGGAAATATAAGGGCTGTTATGGATGGCGAAATTGATTGCTTTTTAAAGGCAGAGCTTTCGTTAAGTTTATAAAGGTATGCAAAATCCCTTGCAATCCTTATATGGTTATGATAAAATAAAAAATTATGGTCGTAGTTATTCCGAATGGATGATACAATTTGTGCCATATCAACGCCAATTGGAGAAGGAGGGATTGGAATAGTAAGGATTTCTGGAAGATATAGCCTAAAGATTGCAAAAAGGATATTTAGGTCAAAAAATAAACTCGTATCTCATAAGTTGGTATATGGGAAGATAATTGACCCAAGCTCAAATTGCATAATTGACGAAGCCCTTCTTGTATTTATGAAAAAACCAAAGACATACACAAGAGAAGATATTATTGAAATAAATGTCCATTCTGGCTTTGCCATTCTTTCAGAGGTTCTTTCCCTTGTCCTAAAAGAGGGGGCAAGGCTTGCAGAGCCAGGTGAATTTACAAAGAGGGCATATCTTTCAGGTAGAATAGACTTAATCCAGGCAGAGGCTGTTGAAAAAATCATCTCATCAAAGACAGAGTTAGCAAGAAAGATTTCAACAAGAGAGTTGCAAGGTGAGCTTTCTTTAAAAATAAGGAATATAAGGGAAAATCTTATCTCTATTCTTTCCTTAATTGAGGCAAGCCTTGACTTTGAAGAGGAATTGGATAAAGAAAGGCTTTTTAAAGAGGTCTTTTCTATTAAAAAAGAGCTAAAAACCTTTGTTGAAGGGTATAAAACAGGAAGATTTCTTTCAAATTCTGCTATTGGTGTTATTATAGGAAGACCAAATGTTGGTAAAAGCTCAATTTTAAATGCTATTGTTGGCACAGATAGAGCAATTGTAACCCCTATTCCTGGAACAACAAGGGATGTAATAAGCGAGATAATAAACATCAAGGGTATTCCCTTTAAAATTGTTGACACAGCAGGCCTTTGTGATGCAATTGATATAATAGAAAAGGAGGGAATAAAAAGGGTTTACAAGGCAATTGAGTCTGCTGATATTGTTATTTATGTTTTAGATGCTACAGGGTTTATTACGAAGGATGATATTTCTATTTTTGAAAAAATAAAAAATAAAAATGTAATCTTTGCTATAAATAAATCAGACCTTCTTCAACGAATTAAGACAGACATTTTAAAGAAATATAAAAAACCAATAGTTTCTATCTCTGCAAAGAACAAACAACTTTCTTCGCTTTTGGATGAAATAGAGAAGGCTCTTTTTAGCTCTTATGATGAAGCCCATATCATTACAAATATAAGGCACAAGGAGGTAATTGAAAGGGCATTAAAGCATTTAGACAGGGCAATTAGCTCAAAAGAAGATGAAATTACCTCCATTGAATTAAGGGCTTCTTGCGACGCTATATCAGAGATATTGGGCGAAAAAATAAGCAATGAGGATATTTTGGATAAAATATTTTCTACATTTTGTATAGGGAAATAAAACAAATGCAAAATGTAAAACGCAAAATGTAAAATAATAAGTTGGAATTTGTTTGGTCATTGGTGATTCCATTTGATAAGGGGAAATGAATTTTAAAGTAGAATGAAAAAGAGATATTGGCTTTCAATTCTTTTAAGTTGCCTATTTTTATACCTTGCAATCAGGAATGTAGAATATGGAAAGGTAAGGGCTGCTTTGGTATCTGCAAATTACATCTTTGTCATTCCGGCAATGCTTATGGTTATTGCCTCATTCCTTTTAAGGGGGCTACGATGGGGATATATCCTTGAAAGCACAAAGAAGATAGGATTTAATAACCTATTTGGGATGATGATGATAGGGTTTATGGTGAATAATATCCTTCCCGCAAGGATTGGAGAGGTTACAAGGGCATATATGATTGGAAGAAAGGAAAATATATCAAGAAGCCTCTCTTTTGGAACAATTGTTTTAGAGAGAATCTTTGATGGCTTTGCCCTCTTGTTTATCCTTGGTCTTTCAATGCTTCTCTCTCCATTTCCAAGGTGGGTAAAGGCATTTGGTCTTATTAGCCTTCTTATATTTAGCCTTTCTATGGTTTTTATTGTCTTTTTAAGGATAAAAAGGGGGTTTATGGTAAAAAAAATAGAAAGTTTAGCCTCTGTTTTTCATAAAGGATTTTCAGAGAGGATTTCCTATATCTTTGATAGATTTATTGATGGTTTGGCAAGCCTTGAAAACCTTAAGCATACAGGGTTTATTATCATTTATTCTATAATTTCCCAGATCGTTCTTGGAATGGAATTTCACCTTTTGTTATTTTCCTTTGGGTTTAATCTTCCATTCTATTCTCCATATTTTATTGCAGCAATCGTTGGGCTTTCCTCAATGATTCCATCTGCTCCAGGATATATTGGCGTATTCCAATCATTCTGTGTAGGAGGCCTTATTCTCTTTGGAATAAATAAGGATATTGCCTTAAGCTATTCTATTGTTTGCCATATTGTTCAATATATCCCAGTAACAGGGATTGGTATTTGTTATCTTATAAATGAAAATATTCCAATTTCAAAGATAGGAGGTATGAAAAATGAAAGTAGCAAAGACGGGTAATGAGGCGATTGAGCAGAGGCAATGAGGCAGATAAACCCTGATGTTGTCGCTGTCTATCCAATAACACCAGCAACAGAGATTGTTATGATATTTGCAGGATTTGTTGCTGATGGTTTGGTTGAGACAGAGTATATTGCTGTGGAAAGCGAGCATTCTGCAATGAGTGCCTGCATTGGAGCATCTGCTTCGGGTGCTAGGGTAATGACATCAACATCCTCGCAGGGGCTTGCCCTGATGTGGGAGATGCTATACATTGCATCAGGCTTAAGGCTTCCCATTATAATGGCAGAGGTTAATAGGGCATTATCGGCTCCAATAAACATCCATTGCGACCATTCTGATACAATGGGTGCAAGGGATTCTGGCTGGATACAGATATATTCAGAAAATGCCCAGGAGGCTTATGATCATATGATTATGGCTGTAAGAATTGCGGAAGCTGCAAGGCTTCCCATTATGATAACAACAGATGGGTTTATCATAAGCCATGGGATGGAGGTAGTAGAGACATTGTCCGATAGTGATGTGAAAGATTTTATTGGTGAGTATAAGCCAAAGCATACCCTATTGGATACAAAGAAGCCAATAACCATAGGAGCCATAGATTTTACAGACTATTACTTTGAACATAAAAGGCAAACAATTGAGGCAATGAACGATGCGAAGGTAGTAATAAGGGATATACAACAAGAATTCAAAGAGAAATTTAGCAGGGAATATTCCCCCGTTTCAGAATATATGCTTTCTGATGCTGACATTGCCCTAATGATTATCTTTCCATTCTATTCTCCATATTTTATTGCAGCAATCGTTGGGCTTTCCTCAATGATTCCATCTGCTCCAGGATATATTGGCGTATTCCAATCATTCTGTGTAGGAGGCCTTATTCTCTTTGGAATAAA
>JBFMDZ010000020.1:0-14462 GCA_040753555.1 bacterium | reverse complement strand
AACAATTGAGGCAATGAACGATGCGAAGGTAGTAATAAGGGATATACAACAAGAATTCAAAGAGAAATTTAGCAGGGAATATTCCCCCGTTTCAGAATATATGCTTTCTGATGCTGACATTGCCCTAGTTGCAATAGGCTCTACATCTGGAACAATAAAATGCGTTGTTGACGAATTAAGAAAAAATGGGATAAAAGCAGGGCTTTTAAAGGTCTCCCAATTCCGTCCATTTCCAGATAAAGAGATAAAAGAAGCCCTTTCTGGAGCAAAAGTAATTGCTGTTTTAGATAGGGCAACAGGGTTAAATGCCTCATTTGCTCCACTATGCCTTGAGATTAGGTCTAGTTTATATGGCCTTCCAGAGGCACCTTTGCTTGTAAATTATATCTATGGCTTAGGAGGAAGGGACATAGGGATTGAGGATATAAAAAGGGTATATAATGACCTTACTTCTTGTCTTAAAGAACAAAGGGTTGATGAGCCTATAAGATACCTCGGGATTAGGGAGTAAGAAATCTTTGCAGTATAAGGTAGTTTGTGTTAAAATAAATATATGTTGCCACAGATAGTACCAAGAGTTTATATAGATACATCGGTAATTGGTGGTTGTTTTGATGCTGAATTTGACATATGGTCAAAATTGCTTTTTGAGGAATTTCACAAGGGGATTAAAATTGCTGTTATTTCTGACCTTACACGGCGTGAACTTAAGGATGCCCCACCAGATATAAGAAAAATACTTTCAACAATTCCAGATGCCAATCTTTATAATGTTTTTCTTTCAAAAGAAGCTGAAAGGTTGGCATTGAGCTATTTTGAAAATAAGGTTGTAACCTCAAAACATTTAGCTGATGCTCAACACATTGCTATAGCCACTGTGGAGCGAGTTGATGTTCTGGTTAGTTGGAATTTTAAACAAATTGTAAATCTTGAACATATCCATGCCTTTAATTCAATAAATATAAAATTGGGCTATCCTGTATTGGAAATCAGGAGCCCAAGGGAGGTTATACATGAGAAAAAAATTTGATGCCGTAAAATTTCAGAGAAAAATCAGAGAGGAATTAAGCGAAAAATATACTACAGACAGAGAATCTTTTTTAAAGGAACTTAAAACAAGATATAGTTCTTTTAAAAAAAGAAAATCAGCATCCATTTAAGATAATAGAAGGTAAAAAAGGATGGTAAATGACAAAAATCGTTGGGAATACAACATTTTGAAATAAAATGTATAAATAGAAAAAGCCCTTTCTGGAGCAAAAGTAATTGCTGTTTTAGATAGGGCAACAGGGTTAAATGCCTCATTTGCTCCACTATGCCTTGAGATTAGGTCTAGTTTATATGGCCTTCCAGAGGCACCTTTGCTTGTAAATTATATCTATGGCTTAGGAGGAAGGGACATAGGGATTGAGGATATAAAAAGGGTATATAATGACCTTACTTCTTGTCTTAAAGAACAAAAGGTTGATGAGCCTATAAGATACCTCGGCGTTCGTGAATAAATTTATATAGACAAAAATACATTTTTTTATTATACTAGATTTAATTTAAATAAGGAGAGGATAAGGATTATGTTTAAAGGGTCTATAGTTCCTATAATAACGCCATTTAAGGATGATTACTCAATTGACTATGAGGTATTAGAAAGGCTTATTGAGTTTCATATTGAAAGTGGAACAAATGGGCTTGTTCCTGTAGGGACAACCGGAGAATCTGCAACTTTATCGCATAAAGAGCATAGGGATGTTGTAAAATTTACAATAGATGTTGTAAAGAAAAGAATACCTGTAATTGCAGGTGCTGGTTCAAATTCAACAAAAGAGGCAATTGAGATAGCAAAGCAGGCAGAGGAAGATGGTTCAGATGGAATATTAAGCATTACACCATATTACAACAAGCCAACACAAGATGGCTTAATTGCCCATTTTAAAGAGCTAGCAAAGAATATAAGGCTTCCTATTATTCTTTATAATGTCCCGGGAAGAACCGGTGTAAATATGATGCCTGAGACGGTTTTTAAATTATCATCTATTGAAAACATTGTTGGGATAAAGGAGGCATCTGGAAACCTCATTCAATCTGCTGAGATAATCAAGCTCTGCAATGGGAAGATTGGGGTATTTTGCGGAGAAGATGCTTTAGCATTTCCTTTGATGACAATTGGTGCTAAAGGTGCAATTTCCGCAAGTGCGAATGTAGCTCCTGCTGATTTTTCGGGAATGATAGAGGAGGTAGAGGAGGATATACAAAGGGCAAGGTCTCTTTACTATAAGCTTCTTCCTTTGTGCAAGGCGATGTTTTTAGAAACAAATCCAGCACCTGTCAAGGAAGCATTGTTCATAATGGGGCTTATTCCGAATCCTAATGTTAGGCTTCCCCTTGTAAGGGTAAAGGAGGAAACATCTAAAAAGATAAAGGATGTCCTTTTATCTCTCGGGATTGTAAAATGATTAAGTTAATTATTCTAGGGTGTTGTGGAAGGATGGGCTCTAGCATTGCAAGGCTTGCATCGGAAGACCCTCAAATAAAGATTGCTGGTCTTGTTGAGAAAAAACAACATCCAATGATAGGAACCAATCTTTATGGATGCGAGATTTCTGATGAGCTGTTAGATGTTATAAACAAAGGCGATTGTTTAATTGATTTTACAAGCCCTGATTCCCTGATGGAGCATATTGATATTGCAAAAGAGAATGAAAAGGTAATTGTTATTGGAACAACGGGTCTTTCAAAGGATCAAATGGCACATATGAAAAGCGCATCAAAGTATATCCCTATTCTCTATTCATCTAATATGAGCTTTGGGATGAATGTTATATTTAAGCTCTTACCGCAGGTTTCAAAGCTCCTTTCCTCTTTTGACATTGAGATAATTGAGGCGCACCATAAGCATAAGCTTGATTCTCCCTCTGGAACAGCAAAAAGGCTCTATGAGATATTAGCAGAATCTCGTGGATATGATATTGAAAAAGCAGCAGTGTATGGAAGAAAGGGCAAAAAAAAGAAAGAGGACAATGAGATAGGTTTAATGAGCATAAGGTTAGGCGATGTTGTTGGAGACCATACAATTATATTTGGTGGTAGTGGCGAGAGAATAGAAATTACCCATCGTGCAACCTCAAGGGATGTCTTTGCTTATGGTGCTATTAGGGCAGCTAAATTTATTGTCCATAAAGAGCCAAAATTATATTCCATCCTTGATCTTCTTTAGTGAAAAGGCTTCTTTTATTTCTCCTTATCCCATTTCTTGTTTTTTCTGCTTATAAAGAGGGTGAGGTTCTTGTAAAGATTAAAAAAGGAAGGGATATTTCATCTTTAAGCATTTCTGGTATCCTTTCTTCTAAGTATCTCTTTGACAAAACATATAAGCTTACATTTAAGAATAGGTCTGTTGAGGATGTAGTTTATGAACTTTCTAAAGACCCAAATGTAGTCTATGCAGAGCCGAATTATATAAGAAAGATCTGCATAACCCCGAATGACCCTTATTTTAACCAACAATGGGGGCTTAATAAGATTTCTGCACCTTCTGCTTGGGAGATAGAAAAAGGCTCATCTTCTGTTATCGTTGCCATTTTAGACACAGGAATTGATTATAATCATTCTGATTTGAATGGCAAGGTTATAAAGGGCTATGATTTTGTCAATAATGACAATGACCCAATGGATGATCATGATTATTCTCTAACAGGCCATAGCCATGGAACACATGTGGCTGGGATTGCTGGGGCAGAGACAAATAATGGCACAGGCACCGCAGGCATTGCCTGGGATTGCAAGCTCTTGGCGGTAAAATGCTTTAATTATAAAGGCGAGGGCGAAGATCCTGATATTGCTTTGGCAATAAGATATGCGGCAGATTATAATGGAGTAAAGGTAATCAATATGAGCTTTGGGGATACTGATTTTTCTCAAACCCTTAAAGAAGCTTGCGACTATGCTTATGGCAGGGGAACATTGCTGGTGGCAGCCGCGGGAAATAAGGGAAATGCTACAATGTTTTATCCTGCCGCCTATGATAATGTTATGGCGGTTTCCGCAACCAACCAAAATGACCAAAAGGCAAGTTTTTCCAACTATGGCGATTGGGTTGATGTAGCTTCCCCTGGGGATAGGATTTATAGTACAGTAAGAACCAATTATGGTTATTACGATGAAAAGAATGGGACCTCAATGGCATCACCATTTGTTGCCGGTTTAGGAGGGCTTTTATTTTCAAAAAATCCATCCTGGAATAACAATATGGTAATGAGGGCAATTAAGGAAGGTGGTGATGATATTGGAGGAATATATAGGATTGGAAAAAGGATAAATGCCAAAAAAAGCCTTGATTTCAATATCTCAACCAAAACCTGGACATTCATCGTCTATCTTGACGCTGATAATGACCTAGAATCTGCAGCAATTGATGATTTTTTAGAAATGTCAAGTATTGGCTCAAATGAAAATGTAAACATTGTTGTCCAATTTGACCGTATTTCATACTATGATTCAAATTATGGCAATTGGACAGGGACAAAAAGGTTTTATATCACAAAAGATATGACGCCATACCCAGAAAATGCTATTGATGATATAGGCGAAGCAAATATGGGAGACCCAAATACATTAAAAAATTTTATAAATTGGGCAAAAGGCTCATATCCGGCTAATAATTATGCCTTAATTCTTTGGGATCATGGAAGTGGCTGGAAGACAAAGGCATTAGAAAAAAAGCCAAAGTGTGTATGTTATGATGATACAAGCGATGGTGATTCCCTTTCTTTAAAGGAATTAAGGGAAACCCTTTCTTCTTGTGAAAAGATTAACCTAATCGGCTTCGATGCCTGCCTTATGGCAATGGCAGAGGTTGCACATCAGATAAAGGATTGTGGCAATATTATGGTAGCCTCAGAAGATGTAGAACCAAATGATGGTTGGGCATATGATAAAATATTAGTTAGCATTGGTTCTGTCACAACCTCAAGTCTTTTGGCAGAAACCATTGTCCAAACCTATGTTTCTTCATATCCAGGTAGCGATGAAATAACCCTTTCCTCCATTGACCTTTTAAAGGTAGGAAGCCTTGCCTTATCTTTGGGAAGCATTACCTCAATCAATGATTGGGACAAAATAAGCACAGCAAGGAATAATGTCATATTTACTAGGTGGGATCCTTCATACATTGACCTTTTTGACTTTGCAAATAGGCTAGAGGTAAGCCTTACATCCCCTATTCTTTTTTCTTCCCATACCACAGACTCAAAGAATTATTCTGGCCTTTCTATTTATTTTCCCAAAGAAGACGATGGCTATTTGGGAACCTATACCCCAAAAAACCTTTTATTTGCCAAAGATACAAATTGGGATGAGTTTATTCTAAAATTCATTTATCCACCTTCTTTATCTTTTCTTTTACTTTCCTGCCCAGAGACCATTACAACTTACAATACCTTCACATTAACCATATTTCCCAAAGATTCTCAAGGAAGCCCTGTATTTTCAACTGCAACCATAACCATTTCTAATCTTACAAATTCTATAAACCCAACAACATATGACCTTACAGGATATGAAACAAAGATAATAGCAACAATCACAGAAATGCCAGATTATGGGCTTGATATAATTACAATAAAGCTTTCTTCTCTAATTGCAACAGCCTCTGTTAATGTCTTTCTTAATTTATCAAAACAAGCAACTATTTCTACAAACAATGTAGAGCTTCTTATTTCTCCCAATACATTTGAGGTGCCTTTTAAGATAAATATCGCAACAAGCTCAGAAACAAATGTTCCAAAAGGGATAAAGCCGGTGATGGGATGGAATATCTTTGCTTCTGCACCGCTTAAGGGAACAATCACCGCCAAATTTTCTTATCCCGAGATAAATGGCATTGTTTCTGGAACAATCAAAGAGAGGAATTTATGTATCTTTCAGGATGGCAAGGAAATCCCATATTTTATTGACATTTCTTCAAACGCAATAATAGCAACAATTACAGAGCACCTTTCTTTGTTCACCATTGGTGGAACACCAACATACCCAGAGGAAATAACAAAACCCACCGTATTTCCCAATCCATTTATTTGGCATAAGCATAGCTTTATAACCTTTGGAGACCCAAATATAGTAGAAAAGAGGCTTCCACAGGGTGGAAGTATAATGATATATAATATTGCAGGAGAAATGATAGACGAGCTTTTTACAAACCCAGAGGATAATGGAAGAAAAATATGGAATCCTAAAGAAAAGAAATTAGCATCTGGGGTCTATATATTTGTTATTAACAAAAAAGCCAGAGGAAAGATTGGGATTGTAAAATAAAAGCAAATTGCTTGACATAGGGATTTTTCCATCCCTATAATCTTTAAAAAAATGGGGGGATTTCCATTTCTAGCGGGATTTTTAATATCAATAGGCGTAGGCTTATTTTCTATATTTAGATTAGGAGGAATAGTTTCTCTTAAAGAGGCATTCTTTGTTTCTATTATTAAAATGCTTCTTACATTCCTTGTTGTTTTTACATCTGGATTGATATTAGAGCTTCTTATAAGACAGCAATTTAAAAAGAGGAAGGGCTTTAATATTATTCTTAAAGAAGAAAGACCATGATAGAAGAAGAACAGTGGAGGGAGTATAAAAAAACCAATGACTCTAAGATAAGGGAAGAACTTATTTTAAAATATGCCCCCCTTGTTAAATATATAGCAGGAAGGGTAGCTATAGGAGCTCCTCATATTGACCATGATGACCTTATAAGCTATGGAATTATTGGGCTTATAGATGCTATTGAAAAATTTGATCCAAATCAAGGCTTTGTTTTTCAAACCTATGCTTCAAAAAGGATTAAAGGTGCTATTATAGATGAGTTAAGAGCCCTTGATTGGGTGCCAAGGCTTATGAGAAAAAGGGCAAAGGAGCTTGAGGATACTTATATAAAGCTTGAAAAGAAATATGGAAGATCTGTAACAGAAGAGGAGGTATGTGAGGAGCTTGGAATAACCAGAGAAGAATTTGACCAAATCCTTCTTGACATTTCAGGAACAACAATTATTTCCCTTGATGAAGTGTGGTATCTAGGAGAAGACGACCATGAGATTTTGGGTGTTGAAACAATAGAGGCTCCTCAAAGTCAAAATCCAGAGGTTATTGTAGAGAAAGAGGAAATAAAGGAAAGATTGGCAAAGGCTATAAATAAGCTTTCTGAAAAAGAGAGGGAGGTTATTGCCCTCTATTACTACGAAGACCTTACCTTAAAAGAAATAGGAAAGGTTCTAAATGTTACTGAATCCCGTGCCTGCCAATTACATGCAAATGCTATAATAAAGCTTAAGGCATCTATAAAAAAGACACTGACTGATTTTATAAAAAAATGAATAAAAAAATATTTATAATTGGGCTTTTGGTTTATGGGATGGGATTTCTTCTTCTTTACCTAAAAAGGCTATTTCTTGGTCCATCTTTTATTGTAGCAGGCCTTATTATCATCCCCATCTCAATCCTATTAGCAAAAGAAGAAAAGGAAAAGAAATAACTACTTTTGTACCTTGCTTCTTATATGCCATTCATAAAGGATGGGGCTTGCCATGCAATCGGAAGAGAATGTCCCAATGGCTATTCCAATTGTTAAAGCAAAGGCAAAATCAGAAACATCGCCACCTGCGAATAACCAGAGGGCAACGCAGGTAAATAGTGTTGTCAGGCCTGTAATAAGTGTCCTTGTAAGGGTTTGGTTAATACTTTTATTAAGAAGGGTATAGTAATCCTCCTTTCTGGAAAGCCTTAAATTCTCCCTTATTCTATCAAAAACAACAATGGTATCATTTACAGAATAACCAGCAATGGTTAAAAATGCCGCAATGGTTGGGGCATTAAATTCCCTTCCCGTAAGGGAATAAATGCCTAATGATATTATCATATCATGAAGGAGGGCAAGCATTGCAGAAACACCAAACCTAAATTCAAACCTAAATCCAATATATATGAGCATAGCAATTATTGCAAGGATGATAGCCTTTGTAGCATAAGAGCCAAGATGTCTACTTACAGATGGACCAACATATGTGCTTGAATAGTCAAATTTTCCAATATCACTTGCTACGTTCCTTATCTTTGCCTCTATTTTTTCATCAGAAGCTCCCTTTACCTTAACAAGAAGCTCCCTTCTTTCTCCTCCAATATATTGAATTTGTCCCTTTATTCCTGCTGTATTAAGCCCATTTCTTATATCTTCAAGTCCTTTCTCAGGGATTTTTTCTTCAAACTTAAGGTTAATCATTGCTCCACCTGTAAAGTCAATACCTAAACTTTTTCCTCCCCTGACAACAAGCGAAACTAATCCGACAACAACTAATATCCCTGAGAAAAGATAAAAAGCCTTCCTTAATCTTAAGAAATCAATCATATAAAAAGTTTATCTTCTAAAGACAATTTTTGCAAGGAAAAAATTTAGCTTGAATTTTAAGCAAATCCTTGTTTTAGTGGAAGTTGGGTTATCACAGCATTTTTTTCTTAATTCTTTTATTATCAAGTCGTTGTGCCATTTTTACCCATATTCTTTTTGGTGTTTTTAGACTACAAAAAACCCATAAAATCTCTATTTTTTTTCTCCACTTTACATCCTTTTACGATCAAAAAATCCTTGAAATTTCAATGAATATTAAGTTTTCAAAGATCACCCACAAATATTTTTATAACAACAGTCAATACATCATATTAATCTACCGAACCTTTTAATTTCCCTCTTATAAACTCCATAAATGTTCTAAATCCCTCAATTGGTGTCAATGGGAATGGTGAAGACTCTACAGCATCTTGAGAACTGTTATGAAAATGATGTGGAAAGGTTGGTAGAAATTCCCACTTTTTATCAGGAAAATTATCGTATCTATAGATAGTTCCTTTCATATCCATACATTCCCAGTGAAAACCAAACTTATTAACTAATTTTTGAGATAAATGTATATCTACAAAACCTTTGGTAATAAGAATGATTCTTAATTTATGCTCAGAACGATGTATTTCCTTAACCATATCTGCAAATTCAATCTGTGCTATTCTTCTTATATCTTCTAAACTATACATTAACCATCCTTCTTTTATTTTTTCTTTTGAAACTAATTGAGTGCTATTCTTCTTATATCTTCTAAACTATACATTAACCTTACCTATTAATCTTTTTATTCTTTCACACTCTGCCTCAAGATTATCAAAGAGAAAATAATCCTCATAAGATTCTTTTTCGCTAAAAAATCCTTTTTTTACCTTTGAATCAAGGTCAAACACATCTTTAACTCCATATTTTTTCGCCAGAAGAAAGATATCTGTTTCAATCCTTGAAAGTTTTTTTTCAAGATAACTCTTAAGGCTTTCTCTCAAAAGTTCCTTTGGTGCTATATGTAATCCTTTTGCTACTACATCTATAACAGTCATAGCTTGTTCTACCTCCTAACTTTTTGAAACTCACACGCAAATATTTTTATAACAACAGTCAACACATTTGTTAGCATACGAAGTCTTCTTTGGATAGTAACCTAACATTATCACCTTGAAGACCTCATCAATTAGTTTATTAGTATATTCAAAATCATCTGATTTGTAAAGTATTTTTTTTTAAGGTATTACCGCTTCGCACATAACAAATATAACCTTCGTTTACTGGCTTCTGATATATCTCTTTTATCAACATCACATAAATGACCGATTGAATCTTATGTGTCTTGAACAGGAAATCATTAAATTCAGTATATTTATAATCAAGTGGCGACATACTTCCATCAGTTAGGGTCAATACCTCGTCCACAATCCCACGCACCCGAAGTCTTGGTGAGGCTAAGTAAACTAATATCTCTTTGCCAATACATCCTATCCTTTTACGCAAGTATTCTCTGTTTTCTTGCTCTCTTTTTGAATGTAGTTCCCTACCTTTTAGCACCTTATATCTTTGCTCTTCATGCTGGGGTATCTTTAAGCAATTCATAAAATAGGTAAAACGCGGGCAAAAAAGATGTTCGATTACCTCTGAAGGCGTTATCATCAATGTAGATTCGGTATCCATATTAACTTCCCTTAAAAGAATTTTGCTAACAGCTCGCCGGATATAAGCTTCTTATCAAAGGACTGCCCCAATAGTTTGACCTTTTTAAAATCCTCACTACACATAGGAAAGATATAAACAGAATCCTCTTTGTCATCAATCAAATCCTCGCACATAATCCTTAATTCATCCAGCTGATTTCTGTTCAACTTACCTACAAAGGCTGATTTTTGAACCCGATAAAGCCCTTTGTTTTTACAAACTTTAGCAATGCGGTTACGCTTCTTATCTTCAACAATATCATAGATTACCCAGAGTAAGGTTTCATTGTCTGCCACTATTCTTTCTCCTTTATTAATCCATTTGCTATCCGGGGGCACTCAAATTGGATAACATCACCCCTTTTGATATTTCTGCCTCCGTAGCGGATAGATTCATCCAGAAAGGCACTAAATTCTTCAATCAACAAAGCCTTACCTTCTTTATTAAGGGTAAAGCCATTTTTAAGCCGGTCAAAATGTTCTTGTTTTACCTTCCTTGCGGCAAAAAGGTTTATTACCGTTTCATCAGCCCATATCCGAAAAAGCTCTATTAAATCAAAGACTAACGATTTCTTGTTGTAATTATCGGTATGGATAATGCCTACATAAGGGTCAAGCCCAGCAATGATACAGGCTTTTTCTACCTTTGAGTAGAGAATACCGTAGGCATAGTTTAAGAGGCTGTTGAATTCATCCTGAGCTGGGTTTCTGCTACGACCATTAAACTTATATCGCTCCGGGACAAGAAAACTTAAGGCTTCAAAGTATATCCTGCCGCCACTCCCTTCTATACCCATAATTGTCCCCCGCCTTTCTTCAATTGTCCCTGAAATGGTATCCAATGTCTTTTGGCAATTCACCAATTTCTCAATGTAGCCGGTAATCTCTGCTGATTTCTGTGTTCGTGTGTTCCTGAGTCTTTTAAGTAGCTCTATCTGATTCTCAAACTTTCTTTTAATCCAGGAAATGGCAAGGGATAATCCCTCCTCAATTTCTGCAATCTCAATCTGTCTTCTTCGGATTAAGGTGGTGCTGCCCAACTTACTGTGCCATACCCTGCCATAAGGGTCACCAAAATCATCAAGGAAAACAATGTCAATATTGTTGTCCATTGCCAGTTTAATGGCATCGGTAGTGATATAAGCGGCGGTTGTAATGAGGATAGACGAAACCTTTTTAGCCGAGACCTCAAAGGTCTGGTCATCCCTTTTGACCTTAAAGCAATCACCGTTCTTTTGAAGATATGAACCGTAAGTGTTAATGACAAGCTGCATAATCCCTTCTTTTGCGTGCAATTTGCGTGCAATTTGCGTGCAAATTTTCACCATTAACCCTTTATCTTATATCTTATTGCCCTTCCTACTCCAGTTTTCTCAATAAAGCCTGATTTCTCTAATTGAGCAAGGTCGTAATTGGCTGTTCTTAATGAAACCTTAAACAATTCCACATATTTTACCCTTCCAATGAAAGGTTGCCCTGTAAGGATTTTTTGAGCCTGGGATAGTGTCAGTTGAGTGCCTTCAATATGAGTAGAATGATGTGCTTCAAGGATAAGAGCCTCACTCTGCATATCCTTTATCCATTCTTCCTTCAACTTAGCCGCATCCAAAAATCCCCTTGCCCTCTCAATCTCAAGGAGAGAATTGTTTATTTGGTTAGTGATTGTAAAATTTGGTTTAAACATAATTTTTTATAACCGTCCCAAACCCCCTTGAGACTGATTTACCAATGCCCCAGTAATCAGGGATTTCAAAGTTTATAAAGGGGGTTTACTCCATAAGATTTTTTTCAAATTGCTTAATATTCCCTTCAAAAAATTTCTTTATTACATCCCATTGCCAATGTTTAGATTCCGCAGTAAGTATTGGTAGTGGGTCTTCCTCTGCATCCTCAAAAAAAGTAAGGCTCTTTAAAACATGATACATATTAATACCTGAGGAGGCGAATCTTGCCTTAAAAATCTGGCATGCATCATCTATAGATAATTTGATTTGTAAAACAGCATAGAGGTCATAAAAGTCCTTTTTTGTTCCTCTCTGAGATATAGCCTTAAATTTTTCCGCGGTTATATCTTTCCAGTCAGCAAGGTTAAGTCCCCGCCATAAAATTGTGGGATAGGTAAGAGGTAGGGGATAAAAAAGAAATGAGAGTTTGACCTTTTTGAGTTCACAATGAATAGCTCCTGTTCTAACCAGCAAGGTTTTGTCGGGTTGAATATTTTCCAAAACAATGTCTGTATTAAAGAGCGTGGGTGAGAAGAAATCCAGGTCTATTGATTTTCTATGTCCAAGTTGGAGTGCAAGATCTGTTCCACCGGCTAAGTAAAAATCATTGAGTTTGGATGAAATATTATCAATTAACTCAAGTCCGTTTTCGGGTAATACATTTTCAAACATGTTATCTCCTCCGTCGGGATATTGAAATAAACCGCCCAGAATTTTGCAGTTTGAGGCATCAATCCCCGTCTTTTTTTAATAACCTCGATAAGTTTTTCATCCGAATACAGGGTTCTTAATATTTTAATGTCTTTCTCATCACCAAAGTCTAGTACTCGGCTAATAATATAACCTGCATTTTTCTCAATGTCTATATCCTCTGTATCCCAGAATAGAACTGGATTAAAGATTGCCTTTGGATTAGATTCCTTCATTCGTTTTTTCATTCCCTCTTTCCTCTTTGTCTGTTTTCTGCTTCATTACTGTTCCAAACCCTCGCGATACGGATTTACCAATGCCCCAGTAATCAGGAATCTCAAAGTTGACTGAAAAATCTCCCAAAAAATCCAAGCATCGGCGTGCCTTTCAAGGATGTTTAACGATTTTTGCTTTATTTTCTACCTATCTTTCCCGTTGGTATCCAACTTATCCTCTAAATCACTCCTGAATTCTCCTCTTATTAGTCTTCCATCCCTTAAATATTCAAAAAACTCAGAGTAACTATTCGGACTTAAAAAGTGAAAGATGTATTTCTGTTTTATCTTTGTTTTTTCCAGTTCAGCATTAAGATCTGCAAAATGTTGCTTTGTCCAGCGTAATTTTGCCTTGTTTTCGTCCGAATCATCATTATCAGCCTTTACCTCAACAACCACAATAAAGTCAATCCCATCCCTATGAATTTTGATAAAGAAGTCTGGGTTAAACTCCTGTTGTTTAGGATGTTCTCCTTTTCTCCATGAGTATTCAATTCTATAGAATCCCCTATCTCTTGACTTAATCCATGAATCAATCTTTTCACCATTTTCTTTCTTACATAGATATTCTATAAATCTTCTCTCTGGCTCAGCCCTTGTAAAGACTATATCAAGAGATGTTTTGAATAGATATTGATTTATCTCCTTTTTAGCACTTTTGGGCAGGTTTTGATCGTTTTTGATTTCTTGAAGAATATCTTTATTTTTATCTATTAGTTCATATTGATAGGTATCGGTGTAAAAAACCGTGGCACCGTGTCTCAAATTTCCAACAGCTATACTTTCTCTCTCAATGTCTATTGTTGATACAGGCTCTGGTTCATTTATTTTCCTTACATTTACAGTAGTCTTACCTTTTCTTCTTAAGAGTGTACCAAATGCCTTTATCAAAGGGTCTTTATTTTCATAGACCGTCTTTAGAAACTGCAAATTATCTCCAAAGACAATCATATTCCGCCAGTCATTATCACCTGTAAGATATTCTTCACCGTTAAAGACCTTTTCCACCTGTAAAGGCACAGGGAAAACACCATCCTCATTAGCAAGGATATCTTCCTTCCTCATCTTACCTGCATAAAACAAGTTCATATTCTCTCTGCCTGGTAGGAAAAAGCTTATACTTATAATCCTCTGATATTGACTCGCCTTTTTGGAGTTTGTCTGTGAGGAATTGAATGTCATATTCATTAAGTTTTGTCATTATTAGTCATTACACCTCTTCTTTTCAAAGTATGCCTTTGCGTTTCTATATATTTCGTCCACGGTCATCCCTTCAAATAGCTCTTCCTGAAATCTCAGGTAGTTTCTCTTTTCATATCTTATTTGGGACAGGAATCTTATAGCATCGCTCTCACCAAGGGTTTTAAATAAAACATTTAATCCCTTCTTCCTTTCCTTTATCAAAAATCTTTTTGAAAATTCAATAGCTGCCATTATCTGACAAGCTTTTGCCAGACCAACCCCTTCAATATCCTTTAACTTTTCTAAGGTGATATTCTCAAAATCATTCTGAGCCAATTTTAAAATATACTCAAATAAAATTGGTTTTCAAGTGTCAACAACCTCTATTATCTGAAATTTTTCTGTAAGTAAGCTCTCTAATTCTCCTTTATAACTTCCAAAATTCTCAAAGAATTCATGAACTGCTGCCTTAAACTTATCAAATCTCTCATAGTATTTGCCTCTTATTACCTTAATTTTGAAGAATTTCCAT
>JBFMDZ010000019.1 GCA_040753555.1 bacterium | reverse complement strand
GAGTCTGGGAGTCTGGAGTCTGGGAGTCTGGAGTCTGGGAGTCTGGAGTCTGGGAGTCTGGAGTCTGGGAGTCTGGAGTCTGGGAGTCTGGAGTCTGGGAGTCTAAAGGTTGGGAATTTCTTAGATAATTTGAAAAACCTTGGATAAGTCGCGATACCTCTTCTGCACTGACATATATATTTTGAAACTCCTCTTCTGAAATATATTTTTCATCAAATGTTACATAGAGATGCGATTGGAGTTCTGCGACTGAAGCATGAGTTATACCAAGAAAATTTATGAATTCTTTATCGGTGCGCCTTGCAAATCCTTCAGCAATATTTGCCATTATTGAGATTGCAGAATTTCTTAATTGGTTTTTTAAACTAAAATCTTTAGTGAAATGTGAATTTTTTGTAATTTTATAAATTTTATTTGTTAATTCTCTTGCCTTCTGCCAAGCCCGAATATCCTCAAATTTCTCAATTTTCCCCTTGACCCTCTGACCCATTACCTTTTTGAGAATTGAAACCTTCTTCTCCTTCCATAGAGGCCATATTTCTTTCTCTCGTGAATTCTTGTATCCCTTTTAAGAAGACCTGTTTTATTAAGGATGGGCTTTAATTCCTCATTCTTTTTTGCCAATGCCCTTGCTAAACCCTCTCTTATTGCTCCAGCCTGGCCAGATATGCCACCACCTTTAATATTTACAAAACAATCAAATTTCCCGCAGGTTTGCGTGGCATAGAATGGTGCAAAGACAAAAGATTCAAACCTTTTTGCCCTTCCACCAAAGTATGTATTAAAATCCCTCTTGTTGATTATTACCTTCCCGCTACCAGGGATAAGCCTTACCCTCGCTCCTGCCTCCTTTCTCTTTCCACTTGCTTGAATTTGCTCTGTCATCTAATCTCCAATGGTTTTTGGGTAAGATGTGGATGAATTCCATCTTTATATACCTTAAGCCTTCTTATCATCCTTCTTCCTGTGATATTTTTAGGAAGCATCCCCCAAACTGAAAGCTCAATTATTTTACAAGGATTCTTTGCCTTAAGTTCCTTGAAGCTTAATGTTTTAAGACCACCAGGATAGCCAGAATGCTTTCTATACAGCTTACCAGCCTCCTTTTTTCCAGAGACCTTAACATGCTCTGCATTCAAAACAATAACAGCGTCTCCATTGTCAATATTTGGTGTCCATTCTGGTTTTTGTTTTCCAAGAAGGATTTTGGAAACCTTTGTTGCCACCTTACCAAGTATCTTATCAGAGGCATCAATAATAAACCAATCCCTCTCTTTATTTTCCTTCTTTTCAAAATATGTCTTCATATTTCTTATAATTATATTTAAGGAGTTAAGGGTATGTCAATTAAAAATTTAGTGTGTGTTATACCGAAATAACTCAAATTTGCAACTATCCTCCTCTAACTTGACAAATGAGGTTGAACAATAAAGTGTAAGTATGTGTTTAGCTCAAATTTTAAATCTAAAGCACGAACTAAAAATGTCCAATTTCCAAATCCAAATGTCCAATAAATGTCCAATGACTCAATGTCCAATATCAAATTTTAGTACGTGTTTAGCTAATGCTTAATGTATCCTTAAGTTAGGAAAGAAGATATTATAAAATTCTAAATACATAAGCACAAAATTCTAAACAAATTCAAAGCACAAAATCCAAATGACCAAAACAATGGCCGATGTTTTGGATTTTGAACATTTGGATTTTGATATTGTTTAGGATTTAGGATTTTGAATTTAGGATTTATTAAAAATTGATACTTTTTATGTAGGAGCTAAACACATACAAATTTTAAGCATTGGTCATTGGGATTTGGGATTTTGTTTGTCATTGGGATTTGGTCATTGGGATTTTATTTGTCATTGGGCATTGGGATTTTAAATTGTTCAAACTGATAAAAACAGCTAAACATATACGAAAATGGAAAATAGTTTTGAGCTTTGGACTTTGAGTTTTGAATTTTTTTCTATTTTTCCAGAAAACAGCCAGGATGAAAAAAACACTTGCTGGAACAAGGTATATTGTCTGAAAGTGATGGGTAAAGCTTAAGCCTAATATGAAAGAAAAGAGATAGAGATTTCTGATTTCTGATTTCTGATTTCTGATTTTGTCTTCCCATTTAAGTAAGATAAAGATAATTAGGGTGGCAAAGAAAGCATTTAGGGTGTATTTTTCGGAAATTACCGCCTGTTCCCAGAAGGTTAGGGAGAAGGCAAGGGTTAGACTTGCCACAATGGAAGGAATAATTAAGGATGTAAGCCTTAAGGTGATGAAATAGACCATCATACAAGCCAAAGAGGCAAATAGGGCTGATTCCATATTCATCCTGAAGGCAATGTTTCCAATAGGAATTAGGGTTGTCCAGAGCTTGCCAAATAATGTATAAAGTGGATACCCTGGGGGATGGGCAATGCCTAATGTGTAAGCAACGCTGATAAGCTCACCTGAATCATGGAAGCCAACGGTTGGTGTTAAGGTATGAAAATAAACACCAAAAGAAACAAAGAAACAAAAAATGCCAAAGATATAATCTATTGTCTTAAACTGGCTTGTTACTTCATCATTTCTTTTACCCATCAATTAAGATTATACCGATTTTAACACAATCACCTCTTTATAAGATGGACTGCCGTAGCCTTAAAGGAAACAAAGACATCCTCGCCTGGCTTTAAGTTGAGGTTTTCAATTGAGCGTCTGGTTACAAAAGCAACCAGGTTAAAACCGCATTCTAAATTTACTTTATACTCCAATCTTATAGCTTCAATGCTAGTAATTACCGCTTTAAAATGATTGCGCTCGCTTGTTAGGGTTAGTTGCCTTGATATGACAATATTTTCAGGCCTTATACAAACAAATACATTACTGCCAATGTCATATTCTGAAACCACTTCAATAACCCTGTCATTTACTTTGACAAAACAAAGGCTGCCCTCTTTATCAATAATCAATCCCTCGGCAATTGCTTCTATTCCTATAAAATCAGCCACCTCTTTTGAAACAGGCTGTGTAAAAACATTTTGTGGCTTACCTGTCTGTAAAATCCTGCCCCCTTTTATCACCCCAATAATATCAGCCAGAAACAAAGCCTCGTTTTGGTCTTGGGTAACTAAAATAGTAGTGATTTTATTGGCTTTAATAATGTTTCTTAGCTCTTGAAGTAGGCTATACTTGTATTGTTGGTCTAAACTTGAAAAGGGTTCATCCAGTAAAAGCAATTCTGGTTGTGTTACTAAAGCGCGGGCTAAACAAACACGATCCATTTCGCCCTGCGAAAGGCTCAAGGCTTTATGTTTTAAAAGATGTGTAATTTTAAACAGCTCTAGCATCTCTTTAACCCGAGCATTATCGCTAATACCGCGAAAGACAAGAGGTAACCTGACATTATTGTAGACAGTGTCCTTAAGGAGGTAAGGTTGAGATAAAACAAAAGAGAGCCGTCTACGATATGGAAGGGGATTTTTTAGGCTTAAAATATTCTTACCAAAAACCTCTACATATCCTTTATCTGGCTTTTGAAACAAGGAGAGAATGTTTAATAAGGTGCTTTTGCCAGACCCATTTGGTCCAATAAACCCAAATAATGTCCCCTCTGGAATTTCAAAATGATTAATCTTAAGTTGCAATCGGCCGGGGAATTCTAAATATAAGTCCTTAATTTTAATCACAATCTTCTTTGCTGGATTAAGGTTAAAGTAGCATTTACCATAAAACTTATCAATAGTAAAATCAAGCCTAAGGCAATAGCTATATCAAAATTTCCCATATTTGTTTCTAGGACTGTGGCTGTGGTTAAAACCCTGGTTTGTCCTTTGATATTGCCTCCTACCATCATTACTGCTCCAACTTCAGAGATAACGCTTCCAAAACCAGCCACAATAGCGGCTAATAATGATAGCTTTATTTCCTTAAATACTACCCAGACTCTTTGTACCTTATTTGCCCCCAATGCTATTACCTGCTGATAAAATTTTACATCAACACTCTGAACAGCCGCCATAGACAATCCTGTAATAATTGGTGTAGCAATAATCACCTGAGCAATAATCATCCCCTTAACAGTATAGAGCCATCCCAAAAAACCCAAGGGACCATTACGAAAAAGGATGAGTGCTACCAAAAGCCCAACAACAACAGGAGGCAATCCCATGCCGGTATTTATAGAAGCAATGACTAATTTTTTACCGTGGAAACGGTTAAGGGCAATAACGCTTCCTAGTGGTAGTCCAATGATAATCGCCACAATAGTGCTTGCAATGGAGACAAGCAAAGAAAGCCGTATAATCTCTAAAATCTCTGGGTTTAAATTAAGAAGCAAAAAAATTGCTTTTTTAAATCCCTCAAAAATGTAAATCATCGGCTTAAGTCCCAATAAAAAATCTGCTTGCCAAATTTATCCTTGCCAAAGTTTTCCACAATATCCCTTGTTTCATTAGAAAGGAGGTAATCAAAAAATTTTCTTGTCCCTTGTGCATTCACACCCTTGAATCTTTCAGGATTTACCAAAATCAAGCTGTAATAGTTAAACAATGTCTTATCACCTTCAAAAAGCACAACTAAATCCAGAGACTTTTTTAAGGTTAAATAGGTAGACCTGTCTGTCAGGCAGTAAGCAAGCTTCTGATTGGCTATATTAAGAGTAGCTGCCATACCCTGTCCTGCTTCAATATAACATTTTTTATTGGGAAGTTTGCCAACAGCCTGCCAGAGCTTCTTCTCTTTTTTATGCGTGCCGGAATTGTCTCCCCTAGAGACAAACAAAACATTAGCACAAGCAATCCGTTTAAATACTTTTGTGGCTGTTTTTAGTCCTTTGATTTTTGCTGGGTCATTTTTTGGTCCTAAAACAACAAAATCATTGTGCATAAAGGTAGTTCTCTCTAATCCATAGCCATTCTTAACAAACTCTATCTCATCGTCTGGGCTGTGCACCCACAAGATATCAACCTCGCCGTTTTTACCCAATTGGAGTGCCTGGCCTGTTCCAACAGCAATGGCTTTTACTGTCAACCCTGTCTTTTTCATAAATCCATCCACCAGCACCTCAAGTAATCCAGTATCCTGCACGCTGGTGGTTGTTGCTAGAAGGATAGGCTTGTCTTCTTGAACAATTGTGTCTGATGTAAGAAACAATTGCAAAAGGCAGGTAAGAAACATCCCAGTAAAAATTGCTATTTTTCTTTTCAAAAACCTAATGTCCTCCGCCATGTCCCCCTGCAGCTTCTCCTTCTTTTGAAGGTGGCTTTATTCCCAGCTTCTCCTTTCTTTTTCTTATATCATCAGGGCTTTTGGATGGAGGGGGTTGAGATAGATAAACAAGGCCATTTGAAAGCCTTTTGAATGATTGCCCTTTATTATCTGTTTTGTAAATGCCATTTTCTGTTGCAAGATAAATTTTATCTTGTAATATTTCAATATCCCTTATATTTGTATTAAAAAGCCTTGTATTTGCTGGATACCATTTACCTCCATTGTCATAGCTTATAAAGAAACCACCGATATATGAGCCAAGATAGAGGATATTTTTGTCTTTTTTAATAACCCTAATGTCTTTTGTTGTAAGACCATAATTCAAAGCCTTCCAGGTATTAGAGCCTTTAAAAAGCCCTTCTTCACTTGCAACAAAAAGGGAGTTTTTGTCGGGAAGAATATCCCATATCCTTTTACCCTCAAATTCAAGCCTTTTCCAATTTTTCCCACAATCACAACTTTTATAGATTCCATCATTGTATGAGGAAACATAGAGTATTTTGTCAGAGGAGGCAATCCCTGTAATCGGCGATTTAAGACTAATAACAGTATCCCAGGATTTCCCATTGTTCCTTAATACCTTACCAATCTCTGTTGTAATAAAAACTGTTTTATTTAAAATTAAGATTTTTCTTACAAATGCTACATCTTTAATCTTTTCCCACCTCTCATTTTTTAAAAGATATAGCCCATCGTCACATCCTGCATAAACCCTACCATCTTTATCCATCTCAATTGAGTTGATATGAAGGTTAAAAAAGCCGTTGTTGATTTGTTTAAAAGAATTTCCAAAATCCCTGCTTTTATAGACGCCCTCAAAAGTTGCAACATAGATAGAGCTTTCTTTTTTAGAAGATAAAATGTCGTTTATCCAGTTAACAGGAGCATAAAACGCCTCTATAATAAGAGGTAAAAAAAGAACAATTAGCACCATCAATTCACGCACTATCTAAAATATATTATTTGAAACCCTTTAAATTCATCTATAGAATCCCCATATTCTATTTCCACATTAGAAACATCTGCACCCCTTGGCCCCTTTTTGCACCACTCTATAAGCTTTTCAATATTTTCCTTTTCTCCACTTGCCATTACCTCAACCTTCCCATCAGGAAGGTTTTTTACCCATCCAGAAAGAAAAAGGGAATTTGCAATATCCCTTGTATTTGCTCTAAAGAATACCCCCTGGACAGAACCAGAAATAAGAAGATGACAAGATATTTTCATCTGTATTTAAATTATTATATCATCTTTTTTCTCTTTATTTCAATGTGTATGTGTTTAGCAAAAGAAACTCTTGACATAGAGGCATTATAAAAGTAATCTTTAGGCTATGATAAGGGTATTAAGAAGAAAGGCAAAACCAATATTTTGGGTTTTGATGATAAGCTTTATTATTGGAACAATATTCATAAGCTGGGGGATGAAGAATTTAGGCTCTCAATATAAAAGCGAAGAGCCTTTGTATGGCTCAATAGATGGAAAGGAAATTACAGAGATAGAGCATAGGGAATCAAAAGGCAGGATAGTAGAGAGGTATAAACAAAGGTTTAAGGATTTTGATGAGTCTATGATTCCAGACCTTGATAAAAGGGCATTGGATGAGGTTATTAAGAGAAAGCTTTTATTTAAAGAGGCAAAGAAAATGGGTCTTTCTGTAACAGACAAAGAGGTAATTCAGGCAATGAGGCTTTCATTTCAGGATGATGCAACATATCAGCAGGCAAGAAAGGTTTGGAATTCAGCATATTGGAGATACAAAGAGAACGAAGTAAGGGATGAGCTTTTAATATCAAAGATGGAAGCCATTGTAACAGATCCTATTGATGTTACAGGCCTTGAAATCAGAGAGTTTTTTGATGATAATTATAAACAAGCTGATGTTTCCCATATCCTTATTGACCCTGCATCCTATGTTTCACAAAAGAGAATAAAGGAGCAATACGATGAATTTAAGGATAATTACAAAAAGCCAGGAGATATAAGGGTTCGGCATATCCTTGTTTTTGTTCCTCCAAAGCCAACAAAGGAACAGGACGATGCAGCTAAAAATAGGATTTCCTCCATTATGCAACAGCTAAGGGGTGGTGCTGATTTCGCAGAGCTTGCAAAGAATAACTCGGATTGCCCATCAAAGGTTAACGGTGGAGACTTAGGATTTTTTGGCCCAGGAAGGATGGACAGGGATTTTGAAAAGGCAGCTTATGCCTTAGAGCCTGGAAAGATATCCGACATTGTAAAGACAAAATTTGGCTATCATATCATAAAATGCGAGGAGAAAAAGCCCGATGTTCCAAAGACCCTGAAAGAGGCAGAGGAAGAAATAAGAAAGGAGTTAAGGAACGAGGACGATGCTGTGGGAAGTGCCTCAAAGCAAGCAGACCTTGTTTTAGAAAAGATAAAAAAGGGAACACTAACATTTGAACAGGGTGTTTCCCTTTATTCCAATGGTAGCTCTTCAAAAAGGTATCAAGGAAGAATTGGAATAATCCCAAAGCTTGTTCTTTCGGGAACTGATACAAAGGAAAACAGGGATTTGCTTGAAAAATTGAATAGTGAGGTAGCCTATGGAAGGTTTATTGCCCCTGAGCTTTCTGAGGTTATCTTTAAAGCAAAAGAGGGGGAGGTATCAACCGTAACCAAGACAGGGTTTGGATTTCATATCATCAGGGTTAATAAATTTTTGGCCCCCCAGATGAGCCGTTTTAAGGATGAATATAAGGAAATAATGGTTTATGCATTATCTAAAAAGAGGGATAGAATATTAGGTGATTGGTATGATTGGCTTAAGAAAAAAGGAAAGGTAAAGGTAGCGAAATCTTATGCCACATAGCTAAAATACTTGAAAAATCTAGTAAAATTTATTTATAATGTCTTTAATGGGTGTATTTTCTGTTCCAATAAAGGTTAAGAATTGGCAAAATCGGTTTCTGCCACCAGAAAGGCAGGGGAAGGAGGTTTCTTGTGAAGCAATTGTTGATTCTGGGGCAGCTGAATTAGCACTTCCTGCTGATCTTCTTGAGGTCTTGAATCTTGAGGAACTTGGTAAGGTTAAAGTATTTACCGCCGATGGTGGTCAACATGAGTACAGGGTTTTTGGTATTGCAGAGGTTGAGGTAGAAGGCCGTATTTCTCAAGTTAGGGTTATAGAGCTTCCCTATGGAACACAACCCCTTCTTGGCGCTGTTCCCTTAGAAGAAATGGATTGGCATATTTCTCCTATTGAGAAAAGGCTTGTTCCTAATCCCCGTTCGCCCAACAATCCACTTCTTCCCCTTTGCTGATATTTATTGAATGCCAAAGATTAAGATATGTGGGTTAAGAGAAAAGGAGGATGTAGAGATTGCCATAAGATTGGGTATTGATGCATTGGGTTTTATATTCTATGAAGGCTCCAAAAGGTTTATAGAGCCAGATAAAGCAAGGCAAATAATAAAAGATATTCCTCCCTTTATCAGCGTAGCAGGTGTCTTTGTTGATGCCAAGATTAAAGAAATAAAGAAAATTAGAGAATATTGCGGCATAGACATTGTCCAGCTCCATGGAAGTGAGCCATTTTCATATTGCCTTGAGTTTCCAAGGGTTATCAAGGCATTCAGAATAGAAGGCGATAAAGATATAGAAAAAATAGAGGGATACAAAGGGATAACCTGGCTGCTTGATAAAAAAGAAAAACCATATGAGCTAAGTATTGCAAAGCAATTGGCAAAAAAGGGAAGGGTTATTTTATCAGGTGGGCTTAATCCAGAAAATATCAAGGAGGCAATTAGGATTGTCTCTCCCTATGGGGTGGATGTAAGCTCAGGGATAGAGGAATACCCAGGAAAAAAAGACCACAAGAAGATGGAGGAATTTGTCCGAAATGCAAAACTCAAAAATCAAAATGCAAAATTGCGGTAAGATTTTATAAAAATGCAAAAGCTTCCCAATAAAAAAGGATATTTCAATGGCTTCGGCGGAAGGTTTATTCCAGAGACCCTTATCTTTGCTCTGGATGAGCTTCTTAAGGCATATAATAAGGCAAAAAAAGATAAAGGATTTCAAACTGAGTTAAAAAGGTTGCTTTCGGTTTATGTAGGAAGGCCAACGCCATTATATTTTGCAGAGAAGCTTACAAAAAAGCTGGGTGGTGCAAAAATATACTTAAAGAGGGAAGACCTTTGTCATACAGGAGCACACAAGATAAACAACACAGTTGCTCAAGTTTTGCTTGCAAAATATATGGGAAAGGAAAGGATAATAGCTGAAACAGGTGCAGGTCAACATGGAATTGCAACAGCAGCAGCATCTGCTATGCTTGGCTTAAAATGCGAGGTCTATATGGGATGTGAGGATATAAGAAGGCAAAGGCTTAATGTCATAAGAATGGAGCTGCTTGGTGCAAAGGTAAATCCGGTAGATTCAGGCTCTAAAACCCTTAAGGATGCTATAAATGAGGCATTGAGGGATTGGGTCTCTAATGTCAAAGATACCTATTATGTGCTTGGCTCTGTTGTAGGCCCACATCCATATCCTATGATGGTTAGGGATTTTCAGAAAGTAATTGGAATTGAGGCAAAAAAGCAGATTTTAAAACAAGAGGGAAGGCTTCCAGATTACCTTATTGCCTGTGTTGGTGGAGGCTCTAATGCAATTGGTATATTTTATCCATTTTATAACAGCGATGTTAAATTTATTGGTGTTGAGGCAATTGGTGCAGCATCTTTGTGTAAGGGTGAAAGGGGCGTATTACATGGATGTCTTTCATACCTCCTCCAGGATAAAGATGGCCAAATTAAAGAGACACATTCAATTGCCGCTGGCCTTGATTATCCAGGTGTAGGGCCTGAGCATAGCTTTTATAAAGAAAAAAATAGGGCAGAATATGTTGTTATAAATGACAAAGAGGCTCTGGATGGATTTTTTCTTCTTGCACAAACAGAGATAATACTTCCCGCATTAGAATCTGCTCACGCGATTGCCTATTGTGCGAAGATTGCTCCAGGTCTTTTAAAGGATAAAATTATTATTATAAATCTTTCGGGAAGGGGTGATAAGGATGTGGAGGAAGTGGCAGAAAAAGTCAAAAGTCAAAAGTCAAAAGTCAAAAGTGAGGATGAATAGAATAGAAAGGGCATTTAAGGAGAGGAAAAGGCCTTTGCTTATTCCATACATTACTTGCGGGGATCCATCATTGGAATGGACAGAAAGGCTTATTTTGTCTTTGGAATCTGCTGGATGTGATATTATTGAGCTTGGTATTCCATTTTCAGACCCTATTGCTGATGGGCCAGTAATCCAGAGCGCTTGTAATAGGGCATTAAAACAGGGGATGTCATTAAGAAAGGCAATCTCTTTTGTTGGAAATTTAAGAAAAAAAACAGAAATTCCAATAGTTTTTTTAAGCTATTATAACCCTATCTATAGATATGGGCTTTCTAATTTTGCCGATGATGCAAAATCTGCCGGGATTGATGGCTTAATTGTTCCAGACCTTCCACCAGAGGAGGGGTATGGTCTTAAGAAATTGTTATTAAAAAATGACATTTGTTTGATTTATCTTCTTGCACCAACCAGCACAGAAAAAAGGATAAAGATGACCTGTAAAGAATCATCCGGGTTTATCTATTATGTTTCCCTTCTTGGTGTAACAGGGATAAGAGAAGGTCTCTCAAAAAGCCTTAAAAATGAGATTTTGAGGGTAAAAAGGCTTTGTAATAAGCCTATTTGTGTTGGATTTGGAATATCAGAGCCTTCTCATGCAAAAGAGATAAAAGATGTGGCAGATGGAATAATCATTGGTTCAAAGATTGTTTCTTTAATTGCAAAAAATCCAAGCTCTTGTGATAAGACAGTTATTCCTTTTGTTTCCTCTGTTTTAGAGTCAATAAAAAATTCCTAGACAAAAATTATTTTTAAAATTATAATGTCTTAAAATGGAAGAAGAAAAAAAGGAAGAGGATGTAGTAGAAAGGCTTGCCCGAGAGTTTTTAAGGGGGATGGAGGAGGAAGGGAAAAAAGCAGAAGAACCATCTTCCATCTACGAAGAGCCAAAGGAAGAGCCCCCTGCACCGACTTACGAGGCACCATTAACAGAAAAAGAGCCTTCTTTGTCTGTGTTTGAGGAGACTAAAGAAGAAGAGCCTTATTTTCCAACTTACGAAGTACCATCAGCAGAAAAAGAAGAACCTTTATCAACCTTTGAAGTGCCCAAAAAAGAGCCTTATATGCCAACTTATGAGGAACCTTTAGTAGAAAAGCCTTTTGAAGCACCAGGAGAGAAACCTTCTCCATTAGATTTTGAGGTAGTATTACCAGAAAAAGAGCCATCCTTACCTCAATTTGAGGAGCCTGAAGAACCCCCTGCATCAACATTTGAGGTTCCATTGGCAGAAGAAAAACCTCCTTTACCTCAATTTGAAGAATCTCTAGCAGAAACATATCCAGAAAAGGCAAAAGAAGAAATAAGGCCTTCTGATGAAAAGATAGAAGAAATCCTTGCAAAATTAGAAGAAGAAGAAAAAGGCGTTTCTTTACCAAAAGAGCCTGTCAAGGTAGAGGAAGAGGAGGAAGAGGAATTTGCAGAAATTCCAGAGGTATCAGAGGAGGAAGAAATATTAGAAAAGCGTCCAAAGAAAACAAAGAAAGACTTAAGGCTTATTAAGATTGTCCTTATTGGCTGCCTCCTTGGTGGAATAATAGGAGGAGGGGTCTATTTTGGGAAAAATTATTTAAAACCCGTTATAAACCTTGTCAATCTTAATGTAGTCAATAAGCTCTTAAAACCATCCTGTGATCTCAGGGTAAGCTCAAATCCATCTGAATGCGATTTATTTGTTGATGATATTGTTAAGGGAAAAACACCTATTACCATTAAGAAGCTTTCTTCTGGCGACCATAATATTAGAATAGAAAAAGAGGGTTTTAAGCCCTATATAAGTGTTGTTAGTGTTACATCAAGGAAACCCATAGATATTACACCAAACCTTGAGCCAGAGATAAGACTTGAGGAAAAAGAGGTAATTGTTGGCACAGCAACCCTCATCGTAAGAACAGAGCCTAAAGATGCTCTGGTATATATTGATGGAGCCAGGATAGCCAAGATGCCTTACCTTTTTTTATCAGGCACACATTCAATAAGGGTGCAAAAGGATGGTTTTTCTAAATTTGCAAAGATAATAGAAATAAAGCCAGAAGAGGTAAGAGAAATTTCTGTTTGCCTTACACCAATTTTAGGAAGCATCTTTATTGATTCAATTCCAAGGGGAGGTTGTGTTTTAGTTAATAATAGGGATTGTGGAAAAACACCCCTTATCCTTAAGGAAATATCTCCCTGGAAACCCTTTAGGATAACAATAAGGAAAAATGGCTACTTTGATTGGAATGGTGTAACATTTGTTGAGCCAAATCAGAGAACAAAGGTAATAGCGTCCTTGAAGAAGACAGAGGGTCAGAGGGTCAGAGGGTCAGAGGATCAGAGGGTCAGAGGGTCAGAGAGTCGGGAGTCAGAGAGTCGGGAGTCAGAAAGTCAGGGAGTCGGAAGTCAGAGGGAAGAAAAGGGGGTTATTCCATATAAAATAAAGGAAGAAAAATGGATTGTTCCTTCTGTGCCTGTAAAAAGGGAGGAAAAAACAATAGAATCAGCTTCTATCCTTGAGCTTAAAAGGGCAATTGAAAGTTTTAAAGAAAAAGTAAAGGTAGAAGCACCTGTTGTCCCTTCTTTTCCAGAAGAGCCTTATCTAAAAAGAGAATTTCCTCCTGTAATAAAAGAAAAACCAAAACAGCAACCTCTAGGAGGAGGCTCTGGATATTGCTTTATTACATCAATTCCATCGCAGGCTGATATATTCCTTGATGGAAGGCTAATAGGAAAAACACCTATCAGGGAATTTGTTATTAGCCCAGGAAGGCACACATTAAAAGCAAGCCTTTCTGGATTTAAGGAGGCTGAGAAAGAGATAATAGTGAGCGCTGAGACAACAAACTTTTTTAACTTTTCTCTTTCTAAATGACCGTATGAGTCAGAGAGTCAGGAGTCAGAGAGTCCTAAAATTACAACCCTTAAGACTCCAGACTCTTAGACTCCAAGACTCTTTAGACTCTTACAATGGCATTTTTTAGAAAACCAAAGTACACAACCCTTGCATTCAAGCCGCAGGAGATTAACCCTCCAAATGAGCTTTGGATAAAATGCGATGGCTGTTCTACCTTGCTCTATAAAAACGAGCTTGAAAGAAACCTCTCTGTCTGTCCAAAATGCAATTTCCATTTCAGGTTAAAAGCAAAGGATAGAATAAAAATAACCATTGATAAAAAATCATTCAAGGAGGATTTTTCTGATATATCACCTTGTGATTTCTTAAGATTTAAGGATATAAAGCCCTATGAAGAGAGGCTTAAGAGCGCAGAAAAGGAAACAGGGCTTTCTGATGCTATTGTTTGTGGCTTTGGAAAGATAGATGGCCACCCTGTAGCCATTGCTATAATGGATTTTTCATTTATGGGAGGGAGCATGGGCTCTGTTGTTGGCGAAAAGATAGCCTTGCTTACAGAGAAGGCTATAGAGCTTTCTTCTCCCCTAATAATTTTTTCTAGCTCTGGTGGTGCAAGGATGCAGGAGGGTATGGTTTCCCTTTTTCAAATGGCAAAAACAGCGGGTGTCATCTCTGTTTTTAAAAAAAGGGGTGGTTTTTTTATCTCTGTCTTAACCGACCCAACAACAGGAGGCGTTTCTGCATCATTTGCATTCCTTGGCGATGTTATTATTGCCGAACCAAAGGCATTAATTGGCTTTGCAGGTCCTAGGGTTATAGAGCAGACAATTAGACAAAGGCTTCCAGATGGTTTCCAGAGGTCTGAGTTTCTCCTTTCCCATGGAATTATTGATATGATTACAGAAAGAAAGGATTTAAAAAAAAGGCTTTCTTCCCTCCTCTCCTTCTTTTCTTAAAAAAAGAAAAGAATAATTTTTTTCCTTTTTATTCCTTCTTCTCTTCCTTCTCTGGTGGTGCTCCTGCTGCCTCTTTTCTTTTTTTCTCTTTCCTCTGTTGTCTAAATTCCTTTTTTGCCATTGAAAGGGTTAGTGAATTGTTGTAAAACCCACAATTTGTACATACCCTATGGGGAAGTTTCGGATGCCTGCATTGTGGACAAAGAGAAATAGAAGGGGAAGAAAGCTTCCATGCAGAATGCCTCTTTGCTGTCCTAGAGTTAGAAAATCTACGCTTTGGATTAGCCATTTTTCTCTCCTTTAACTAATGATTTTAACATATCTATTGGAACAGGGAAGATAATCGTTGATGTCTTCTCTGTTGAAATCTCTGTTAATGTCTGGAGGAACCTTAATTGTATTGCTGATGGAATCCTTGATATTGTCTCAGCAGCTGCGGTAAGCCTTTCTGCTGCCTGGAATTCTCCCTCGGCATGGATTATCTTTGCCCTCTTTTCCCTCTCTGCCTCTGCCTGTTTCGCCATAGCCCTCTTCATTGCTTCAGGTAGCTCAACATCCTTTACCTCAACCACAGAAACCTTTATCCCCCAAGGCTCTGTCTGGTTATCAATAATTTCCTGAAGCCTCTGGTTTATCTTCTCCCTCTGGGATAGAAGCTCATCAAGCTCAGCCTGGCCAAGCACGCTCCTTAAGGTTGTCTGTGCTATCTGCGATGTTGCATAGGTATAGTTCATAACCTTTGTTATCGCCTCATTTGGATTAACCACCCTGAAATATGCTACAGCATTAACCCTTATTGTAACATTATCTTGGGTTATTACCTCTTGTGGAGGAATATCCATTGTAATTGTCCTTGTGTCAACCTTTTGCCACTGTTCAATAACAGGAAGGATGATAATCAAGCCTGGCCCCCTTTCTCCCACAAGCCTTCCTAAACGGAAAATGACAGCTCTCTCATACTCCCTCAATACCTTTATGGCAGAGATAAGCACAAAGATTAACACTGCCACAACACCTATTGGTGTAAACAATATGTTCATTCCGAACACCTCCTTTTTAAGCGGGGAACGAGGTTCGAACTCGCGACATTCAGCTTGGAAGGCTGACGCTCTACCAACTGAGCTACCCCCGCATCAGAAATAGGAAGTAGAAAATGGGAAGTAAATATTTCTCATTAAACCTTTTTCACTTCTTACTTCTCACTTCTTACTTTTAACTTATTTGGGCAGGGAAGGATTTTCCTTCTGGATTTTCTAAGGCTCAAAACTCACACTTGTTCGTTTTTCGCCTAACAAAATCCTTGAAGTCGGCCCTCACTTCGTTCGGGCTTCAAATCCTTCCATCCTTTTTTCCAACTTTATACTCCTGACTTGGGCAGGGAAGGATTTGAACCTCCGAAGACATAGCCATCAGATTTACAGTCTGACCCCGTTAGCCACTTGGGTACCTGCCCTTTAAAAACTTAAAATTCAAAACGCAAAACTTAAAACTTACGGTAAGGATTTACTAAAACATTTTGCATTTTATTAAGCTGGTGAAGAGAGTCGAACTCTTGACCTAACGCTTACAAGGCGCTTGCTCTACCTCTGAGCTACACCAGCAAATTATTTTTTTCTGGTTGAAATAACGCTAGCAATAGCATAAGCAGATATTCCTTCCTTTTTTCCAATATATCCCAATCCCGCACAGGTTGTAGCCTTAACACCAACATTCTCCTGCGGAATTTCAAGAATTTTACTAATTTTCTCCTTCATCTTTGGGATGTAAGGAGAAAGCAATGGCTTTTCAGCCAATATAACACAATCAACATTATTTGCCTTAAATCCCCTTTTTGCAAGAATCTCCGATGTCTGCTGAAGGAAGATAATGGATGAGGCATCCTTATACTCTGGATTTGTATCTGGAAAGTGATGACCAATATCATCCTCTCCAATAGCCCCAAACAATGCATCGCATAGGCTATGTAAAAGAACATCGCCATCAGAATGTGATGCCAATCCATAGGCATAAGGAACCTCAACGCCTCCAAGAAAAAGTTTTCTATAGGAGACCAGAGGATGGGTATCAAAACCTATTCCCATTCTTACAGGCTCAACAGGAATAACCTCGTCTTCTTCCAATCCCTTCATCTTATCCTCGTCAAATTCCTCTTCATTCACTGGATTAAGAAGGTCATACCTTAATCTTTTGTCATGATTGCTCAAGATACTATATGCCTCATTTATCTCCTTTATCCTTTCAGGAGAAACTTTTCCTTTATCAGGATGATGCTCCTTGACAAGCTTTCTATAAGCTGCCTTTATATCTTCAAAAGAGGCATCCCTTTTAATACCAAGAATATGATAATAATCTTCTTTATACATTATTATAATAGTATAGCCAATAACAACCTTTTTTTCAACAAAAAAGTAATTTGTTAGCTAACACATAGTATACCAAAATCAATTAAATTTCAAACAAACCCTTTTTTATTTCAGTATAAAAAAAGAGAGGAGAATTTTTTCTCCTCTCTCTAAACCTTAAGGTTTTACCTTTTCTTTAGGTATAGCTTCTCCTTTTATGGCTCTGCTGGCTTTGTTGTGTCTGCGGGTACTTCTGTGTCTGCGGGTACTTCTGTGTCTGCGGGTACTTCTGTGTCTGCGGGTACTTCTGTGTCTGCGGGTACTTCTGTGTCTATTGGTGGTGTTGGTGGAGGTGTCTCTTTTGGAGGACAACAACCAGAGGAAAGGATTAAGCCAATCCCCATTATCATTACCAATAACAATCTTACTAACATTCTTTATTTCACCCCCCTTTTTTAAAATATTTATTATGATAAACAAAAAACACAAAACCTGTCAACAATTTTTTTTAAACAAAAAACCGGATTGTGCCAAAAAAAATGCTTGACATAATTTTAATTTATATATAAAATGGTGTCAATATATATTTTTAGCCCTAATCTTGGCTAAATGGAGGTGGTTGCTTTTTGGAAAGAGCCAGGGCTTATATATTAAAAAAGATATTACCTGTGAAAACAGGAAATTTATATTTAGGAGGTAAAAAGGATGAAAAAAGCCTTATTAAGTTTAGCGGCAATAATGATTGTCGCATTACCAGTCTTGGCAAAGATGCCAAAGATTAATGTAAAGGGAGAGATCAGGGTAAGGGGAGAAGAGATAAACAATGTAGGGGATTTCAAAAACTTTGATGTTACGAATGCTCCTTTGGCTGACGACAAGGATTCCCATGTAAAGCACAGGGTAAGGGTATGGTTAGACAGTGAGCTATCCGATGGGGTAGGTGCCCATATCTGCTTGCAGAAGGCAGATGGAACTCCAACCTATTGGGCAAACCAAGGAGCAGGTAATCTTAACAAGCTTCAAGACAACATTGCCCTTCGCCATGCCTATTTTACCATTGACGATGTGGCAGGTCTGGCTGACCTTTCCTTAGGAAGACAGGGGATTGGAGAGCTAAACAGAGAGCTCGTCTTATGGTATGATGCCATTGATGCCAAAAAGGCTAGTGCGAAGCTGGGGAACCTATCCTTAAGCGGAATTTGTGGAAAGACAGTAGAGAATGGTAATGCCAATGACACTGACACCGACATCCAGGGTTTAAACGGCTCAATCAACCTTGACCTATTGGGTGGGATTGACCTTGCCGGCTATGGGTATAGAGCAATTACTCATATGGCAAACAAAACCTTGAATCAGAAGAACAATGTTATTGGTGGAAAGGTCTCAGGTTCACTTGATATTGCCTCTACCCTTAATTACTCAGCAGAGTATGCTAGGCAGACTGGCACACAAAACACCAGAGATGCTGATATAAAGGCACATGCATATCGGGTATGCCTTGGCTATACCACAGAGGTTGAAGGGCTAGGCAAGCTCTCTCTTGAGGGAAGCTACCTTAAGATGTCGGGTAGTGAGATGGTAGGTAATGTTGCTGGTTCAAAGAGCTATACCGGAATTACCCCTAACCTTGACTACTATGCCGCATTGGTCGATCAGGGTATAGGCACATTTAATACAATGACCGGGGTAAATGGAAGAAAGGACTTTAACATCAATGCACAGATAACCCCTGAGGCAATTGATAACATTACCTTAGGCATCTCCTACACCAACTTCTCAACCGCTGAAAAAAGGGGTGGAAAAACAAACTTAGGAAGCGAGCTTGACCTTTCTTGCTCCTACAAGTATTCTGATACAACAAGCATAACAGGAACCTATGCAAGATTTTCCCCCGGCGATCTCATCAATGGTTCTGACGCTGCAACCATGCTAAGGTGTGAGCTTTTAACCAAATTTTAAGGGATAAGGGACGTTAGGGTTTTTAAGACAAAGGGAAGGACACAATCCTTCCCTTTTTGTTTTCCTTGACAGGATAAATATCTCTATGATAGATTTATTGTATGGCACAGGCAATAGCACTAGATATATATCAGTATCTTGAGGGAAGGCTTGGAAAGGAAGAGGCAGACAAGGTTGCATCTGCTATAGAGGTTGGACTTGATGTTATAGAGGAAAAAGCATCTTCTCTTGCCATTTCTAAAAAGCTTGAATTAAGGGATGAACTAACAAAAGAGCTTGCCTCAAAGGCTGATTTGCAGGTTGTAAGGACAGAACTTAAAGGAGAGATTGACAAACTTAATATGAAGATTAACTTCCTAATAGTCCTTACGATTATAGCCCTAACCCTAATGAACCCTGTAATGGCAGAGATAATAAAAGGGCTTTTGAATCTGTAAAATCAATTAGCTATGAGAAATTCAAAGCTAAAGGTAGTTCCTTTCTATACAGATAGAGATACACTTGATTTGTCTGACAAAAGGATAAGATTCCTTCTTTGGCTTGAGATACTCTTTAATGATGGCATTGAGTGGGAGAAAATTGATAATCCTATAGTAAAGATATCTTACGAGAAGGCCTGTATCTGGTATTGGAGTTTTAAAAGCCTGTTTGGCAGTTATATAAAGAGAAAACCTTTAGAATTTAAGGAGGGAAAGCCTGATTTAAGGGAATATAGAAGATTTTTGGAGGCCTTAAACTTTGTTAGAGCTTGAAAGGATAATTGAGGTCTTAAAAGAATTTGCGAATAAAAATCCATTTAGAAAGAACATTGAGTTGTTTATTGAAAGATTTATTAATCCTTAATCCTTCCTTATGAAATACGACATCATTGTAATTGGCGGTGGCCATTCTGGGCTAGAGGCTCTTTTTTCTTCTCACAATATGGGATTTTCCACCCTCCTTATAACCCTTTCTCAAGAAAAAATTGGCTTAATGTCTTGCAACCCTGCAATCGGTGGCTTGGGAAAGGGGCAATTGGTAAGGGAAATTGATGCATTGGGTGGCCTTATGGCAAGAAACATTGATGAAACAGGTATTCAATTCAGGATGCTAAATACAAAAAAAGGGCCTGCTGTTCAATCTCTGCGTGCCCAGGCAGATAGGGAATTGTATGGGTTGTGGTGGCAGAAAAAAATAGAGGAGGCAGGAATTCCTGTTGAAGAGGGAGAGGTTTTAAAAATCCTTGTAAAAAATAAAATTGCAATTGGTGTAGAGACATCAGATAAAAGAAAATTCTTTGCAAAAAAGATTGTTCTTACAACAGGCACATTCCTCTCCGGGCTTTTGCATATTGGAGATGAATCCTGGGAGGGTGGAAGGATTCAGGAGGGTGCCTGCTACTTTCTTTCAGAAAACCTTAAAAGCCTTGGATTTTCTTTAGGAAGGCTAAAAACAGGAACATCCCCTAGAATTCATAAGGAAACCGTGAATTATTCAAAGACAAAGGAGCAATTTGGAGACAAAAACCCAAAACCATTCTCATTTTCAACAAAGAAAATAGAGAAACCGAATATTCCTTGCTTTATTACCTATACAAATTTAAAGACGCATAAGATTATAAAGGATAACCTCCATCTATCGCCTTTATATCAAGGAAAGATAAAGGGAATTGGCGTTAGGTATTGTCCATCCATTGAGGATAAAATCTTTAAGTTTCCAGATAAAGATAAACACCAGGTTTTTATTGAGCCAGATGGCATAAATTCAGACATTATGTATCTAAATGGTGTCGCAACATCCCTTCCAAGACCTGTGCAAAGCGAGATTTTATCATCAATCCCAGGCTTAGAGAATGCAAAGATTATAGAATACGGCTATGCGGTTGAGTACGACTTTGTTTATCCTACCCAACTTAAGCAAACATTAGAGACAAAAGAAATATCCGGGCTTTACCTTGCAGGCCAGATAAATGGGACAACCGGATATGAAGAAGCAGCCAGCCAAGGGCTTATTGCAGGAATAAATGCAGGGTTATCCATTAAAGGAAAGCCTCAAATTGTATTGGGAAGGGATAGGGCATACATTGGTGTTTTAATAGATGACCTTACAACAAAGGGGACAGGTGAAGCCTACAGGATGTTCACATCACGCTGTGAATACAGGCTATTGTTAAGGCAGGATAATGCAGATATAAGGCTTATGGAGGAAGGATACAGGATTGGGCTTATAGGCTATGAGCAATATCAAAGGCTTTTGGAGAAGAAAAGGCTGATAGATTGCAAATTGCAAATTGCAAATTGCAAATTTAAAGATGAGAAATTTTTGAAAGAAGTAGAAGAGCAGATTGAGATAAATAAAAAATATGATGGTTATATAAAGAGGAGTTTAAAGGAAATTGAGGAGCTAAAGAAAAGGGAAAATTTACTAATTCCAGAAAACTTTGATTATCAAGCAATAAAAAGCCTATCAAAGGAGACAAAGGAAAAGCTTACAAAAATAAAACCAATCTCTATTGGTCAGGCAGGGAGAATACCAGGGATAAGGCCATCTGATATATCCATTATCCTTCTTTATTTGAATTTGAAAAGGGAAAAAGGGAAAAGGGGACGGTTCTATTTATTTCTTTTTTTCATCCTTCTTGCTTCTTGGGTCTTCCTTTTGGCTTAATGACTTCCTCTATTTTATATTTTTCCTCTGTTTTATCAAGGTCTTTTAAGGATAGCTCATATTCGCCGATTACCCCTGATTCAAGAAATATGAGACAGATCTTAGGGATTTTGCCAAATAGCCTATACCAGGAAAGGCCATAGATGGCAAGCTGAAGGCTCTCTTTTGTCCTTATATTCGCCCTCTTCAAAAAGAAAATTGCGTAGGCTAGGTTAAGTTCCTATATTTCGCTACCTTTGTCCAGAATTACCTCTAAACAGGATATATTATATCAAAAACACATCACAAAAAGATAGCTTTTTTTCTAGAAATTCCCCAATTTTACTAAAACCTTTCATAGGGCTTAAATTTATGGTTATTGAAAAATATTAGAATAATCCTCCCCCTTTCCCCCTTTAGCGAAGCGAGAACTCTATTTTTATTGTGCTTT
>JBFMDZ010000018.1 GCA_040753555.1 bacterium | reverse complement strand
AAAAGCACAATAAAAATAGAGTTCTCGCTTCGCTAAAGGGGGAAAGGGGGAGGATTATTCTAATATTTTTCAATAACCATAAATTTAAGCCCTATGAAAGGTTTTAGTAAAATTGGGGAATTTCTAATTTCTTTTTAGTATATCAACAAAACTTCCAATATTGTAACTACACCCAAAAAATTTTCTTGACAAATTGTTTGCCTTGGAGTAAAATAGCATTATATTGGATCGAAGTGGAGTAAAATGGAGAATTAAATGATTCCTTTGCCCTTAACATCAGAAAATGTAATTGAGAATGGAAGGGTAATCCTACCTGCAAGGTTTAGAAGAAAGCTTTACGAGCTTGGGATAAGGTCTGTTGTTATCTCTCGGGGATTTGATGGCTCACTTTATATTCATTTTCCAGAGGGCTGGAAAGATTTTGTTGATAAATTAAATAGGCTTCCTAAAGCAAAAACAAGGGGTTTGATAAGGAAGCTTATGTTTGGAGCAGAGGAGGCAGGGATTGATAAGCAGGGAAGGCTTCTTATCCCTCCATTATTAAGGGAATATGCAGGGCTTTCAAGGGATGTTATTATATTAGGGCTTCCAGACAGGATGGAGATTTGGGATAAAAAAAGATGGCTTGAATATGATAGCAAGATAAGCTTTGAAGAGATTACAGAGGAGCTTGATGCATCTTCCAGTAATGAAGGATGAGGCGTTAAGCCTCATTGATGTAGCTGAAGGTAAATGGTATGTGGATTGCACAATTGGGCTAGGAGGTCATTCGCAAGCAATCCTTGAAAAAGGAGGCTGTGTAATTGGGATTGACCAGGATATTGAAGCATTAGAAATGGCTATGGAAAATCTTTATCTTTGGAAAGAGAGGGTTATTTTTAAAAGGGGAAATTTTAGGGATGTAAAAGAAATTTTGGATTCTATGGGAATAAGTAGCGTTTCTGGCTTTTTATACGACCTTGGGCTTTCATCCCATCAGATAGATAGCCCTGAAAGAGGGTTTTCTTTTATGAATGATGCCTTTCTTGATATGAGGATGGATAAGAGAAATCCAATAAAGGCTAAAGACATTATAAATAGAAGCAAGGAGAAGGAGCTTTACAGAATAATTAAGGAATATGGAGAGGAACCAAGGGCAAGAAAAATAGCAAAAGCAATTGTTTCAAATAGACCAATTAAGACAACGCAGGAATTAAGCTCCTTGATAATGAAGGCATATTATGGAAAAAGGGGAAAAATACACCCTAGCACGCGGACATTTCAAGCAATAAGAATTGCTGTAAATGATGAGCTTAATGCCTTAAAGGAATCTTTAGACCAAATATTACCCTTTCTTTCTAAAAATGGAAGGGTTTGTGTTATCTCATTCCATTCCCTTGAGGATAGAATTGTAAAAGAGGCATTTAAGAAATGGAAAGAGGAGGGGATATTTAATATTTTAACAAAGAAGCCGATAAGACCAAGCTTTGAGGAGATAAGGAGAAATCCAAGGGCTAGGTCAGCAAAATTAAGGGGAGGTGAGAAAATTGCAGAATGTAGATTTCAGAATGCGAAGTGAAAAGAAAGGATTATGGAGTGCGGAGGGTGGAGGTGAAAAGGTATGAAAAGAAGGATGAGATGGGTAAGGAATAGAAAGGAGGCCATTTTTCTTTTTATTTTTGCCTTCTTGTTTCTTTTTCTTATTGTCTTAGAGAACAACGAGATTACAAATCTAGGTTATAAAATTACAGGACAAGAAGATGAGTTAAAAGAAGAGAAGACAAAAAATGCCAATCTTACAATTGAAATTACAAATCTATCATCTCCGCAAAGAATTGAGGAATTGGCAAGGTCTTATGGTCTTGTTGGTGTAAAGCCAGAGCAAATTACATTTCTTCCAGATGTAACTGTAGAGGAAAAAAAGAAAGAAATGATGGAGCCATTTTCCCTTCTTGTAAGGATATTTGAAAGGGGCATAGAGGCAAGGGAAAGATGAAACTTTCGTCATTGCTTTCTTTTCTTTTGGAGAAAGAGGTTTTTAATTTAAGGGATGTGGAAATAAAAAATATTACAGACAATTCAAGGGATATAAAGGAAGGCTCTCTTTTTGTTGCAATCAAGGGAGAGAAATTTGATGGACATTCATTTATCCAGGAGGCAATAAATAAGGGCGCATCCTGTATTGTGGTTGAGGATAAGAAATATATTACCCCAAATTCCATTTTTGTCCTTACCTTTTCCTCTCTAAAAGCTTTATCGCAATTAGCATCAGCCTTTTTTGGAAATCCTTCCGATTCCTTAAATATTATTGGAATAACAGGGACAAATGGAAAGACGACAACAGCGTTTTTAATTGAAGAGGTCTTTAAAAAAGCTTCTTTTCCAATAGCAAGGTTAGGAACCATAGGACATAGGATAGGAAGCGAGGACATTCCTACTGTCCTTACAACACCACATCCATTAGAGATTTTTAAGCTCCTTTTAAAAGCAAAAAACGAAGGAGCAAAATTTGTTGTAATGGAGGTATCATCACATGGACTTTCTTTAGAGAGGGTTTCTGGAATAAAATTTAAGCAGGCAATCTTTACAAACCTTACAGAAGACCACCTTGATTTTCATAAAACTTGGGATAGCTATCTTCTTGCAAAAAAAAGGCTTTTTTTGTCCCTTAATAAAGATTGTGATGCTTTTGTTAATATTGACGACCCTTCCTATAAAAAAATTATAAGTGGAACAAAGGCAAGGGTAATAACATATGGGATAAATGGTAATGCAGACATAAAAGGAGAAAAGATAAAAGAGGGTAAAAGGGGAATAAGCTTTTCTATAGGAAAAGAAAGGATAAATACCCTTCTTTATGGAACATATAATATTTATAATTGCCTTGCATCTATATCTTGTGCAATTATGAATGGAATTTCATTTGATGTTATAAAGGATGCCATTTCTAATTTTAAGGCGCCTCTTGGAAGGTTTGAAATTATTTGGAAAAGCCCCCTTGTTGTCATTGATTATGCCCATACACCAGATGGTTTATCTTGTGTTTTAAAAACAGCAAAAAGCCTTATACATAAAAGAATAATCCTTGTCTTTGGGTGTGGAGGAAATAGAGAGAAGCAAAAAAGGCCAATAATGGGAAAAATTGCATCTAGTTTAAGCGATATTCCCATTATTACATCTGATAACCCAAGGGATGAAGACCCCGAGATTATTATGGATGAAATAGAAAAAGGGATGAAAAAAGCTCATTTGCGGATTGTAAATAGAGAAACCGCAATAAAAAAGGCAATAGAATTGGCAGATAAAGATGACCTTATCTTGATTGCAGGAAAAGGACACGAGGACTATCAGATAATTGGAAATGAAAGAATACCATTTAATGACAAGGAGGTTGCGTTGAAAATATTAAAAAACTCAAAACTAAAAACTAAAAATGCAAAACCACAATTCAAAATTTAAAACCATTGCAATCCAAAATAGTTTTGAGTTTTAAGTTGTAGTTTTAAGTTTTGGGTTTTAAGTTTTTAGTTTCTTATGTGTTACTGGCTATTTTATGAGGTTCTATATCCTGAGGTTTCATTCTTTAGGGTTTTTAAGTATATTACAACGAGGGCATTTTGTGCGGCTTTATGCTCCTTTTTTCTTGTTCTTATTTTTACGCCAATTTTTATAAATTATTTTAAAAAAAGGGGAATTTGTGAAAGGGTGAAAAAGGAATACCTTGAAAACCATATCCATAAGGAGGCAATACCAACAATGGGTGGAATAATCATTCTATTTGCCATTATCACATCAACCATTCTTTTCTCAAGATGTAATAATCGCCTGATAATCCTTATTCTTCTTACAACAATGGGCTTTGGTCTACTTGGTTTTCTTGATGACTTTCTTAAAACAAAAAAAAGACCATTGAAGATAAGGGAAAAGCTATTTGGAGAGATTGGTATAGCTATTCTTGTTGGGATATACCTATTCCTTTGCCCATTATCCGCTTCCTCTACAAACATTGCCATTCCATTTACAAAGGGTTTCTTTTTTAATCTCGGTATCTTCTATATTCTGTTTTGTATTCTTGTCATTATTTCTTCATCAAATGCCGTTAACCTTACAGATGGCTTGGATGGTCTTGCCATTGGAAGCTGTATTTTTGTTTGCCTTGGTTTTATTGTAATGAGCTATCTTGCTGGTCATATAAAGCTCTCAAGCTATCTTAAGATAAGCTATGTGCCGCAAGCAGGCGAGCTTGTTGTCTATTTGGCATCTTTGCTTGGTGCCTCTTTGGGTTTTCTGTGGTTCAATAGCCATCCAGCTACGATTTTTATGGGAGATACAGGTTCGCTTACATTAGGAGGGGTAATGGGGACAACAGCCCTTGTTATAAAGCAAGAGATTCCTTTAATAATTCTTGGAGGTCTTTTTGTTCTTGAGGCAGGCTCTACACTTATTCAAATCGTCTCCTGGAAGCTATTTGGAACGAGGGTGTTTTTGATGGCACCCCTTCATCACCACTTTGAAAAAAAAGGATGGTATGAATCAAAGATTGTTATTAGGTTTTGGATAATAGCGATAATATTTGTTTTGCTATCGTTTGCCACCTTGAAAATTAGATGATATGTTAAATCTTAAAGACAAAGATGTAATTGTTTTAGGTTTGGGCAAATCTGGAATTGCCTCTTGCAATCTCCTTACAAGGCTTGGTGCCCATATCACTGCCTTTGACGAGAAAAAGAAAGAAGAGCTTAAGGATGTAATTAAAAAATTGCCAAAGGATGTTGTTGTCCAATATGGAAATGTCTTAAGCCTTCCTCCTTCAGACCTTATAGTTGTAAGCCCAGGAATACCATCAGATATTTCATATATAAAAAAGGCAAAAGATGTAAATATTCCAATAATAGGAGAAATAGAGCTTGGTTTTCAGATGCTCTCTCATCAGCCAATAATTGCAATAACAGGAACAAATGGAAAGACAACAACAACAACCCTGATTGGGAAACTCCTTGAAGATGCGAAGTTAAATCCCATTGTTTGTGGAAATATTGAGATTCCCTTTACATCTTGCAATATTTCCAAAGAAAATATTGTTGTCCTTGAGGTATCAAGCTTTCAGCTTGAGACAATAATAGAATTTAAGCCAAACATCTCTGTGTTTTTAAACTTTGCACCAGATCACCTTGATAGATACCTAAATATTGAGGATTATATGAAGGCAAAAGCAAGAATCTTTGAAAATCAAACAAAGGATGACATTATGGTAATAAATGCAGATGATCCCGTTGTTCTTAACCTTTCAAGGAGGAGCAGGGCAAAACCATATTTATTTTCTACAAGACAAACCTTACAAGAGGGTCTTTTTATAAGGAATAATTGGATTGTTGCAAGGTTTTCTGGAAGAGAGGAAAAAATATTTCCTTTATCTGATATTAAGCTTATCGGCATTCATAACATTGAAAATATCCTTGCCTCTATCCTTGTTGCCATTATTTTAAGAATAGAGACCTCATCAATAATGGATACAATAAGAAATTTTAAAGGCCTTCCTCATAGGATACAGGAGGTTGGAAATATATCTGGCGTAAGGTTTATAAATGATTCGAAGGCTACAAACATTGCCTCTGTTATTGCTGCTTTATCATCGTTTGAAAGGAAAGTTATTTTACTTGCAGGTGGAAGGGATAAGGGAGAGGATTATACAAGGCTTATCCCTTACCTTAAGGAGAGGGTAAAAAAGCTTATATTATTTGGAGAATCTGCTGACCTTATAGGTTCTATGGTAAGGGAGGCTGTAGAGATTTATAAGGTGGAAAGCCTTAAAGACGCGGTAGACCTCTCGTATGCTTTAGCAGAATTTGATGATTGCATCCTCCTTTCTCCAGCTTGCTCAAGCTTTGACCAATTCTCAAGCTATAAGGAAAGGGGGGAGGCTTTTACAAAAAATGTCCTTGCTTTAAAAGAAAGGCTTGTGGAAAATGGAAGAGGAATCTTTACAAAGAAATGCTAATTTCTTTCTTGTTGTAACCATTGCCCTTGTTGCTTTTGGTCTTATTATGATCTTTAGCTCATCTGGCATAGTTACTAATTCTCTTGAAAAAAAGGGGATGTATTATTCATTAGTAAGGCAATCAGCTTGGGCTATTCTAGGCTTTTTATCCCTTTTTATTATTTTAAGAAAAGATTTAGAATGGTGGAATAAATATTCATTTTTCATTCTTTTGCTCTTTATTGTTCTTCTTGCTTCTACCATATTTTTTCATACGGGAAGAAGTGCAAAAAGATGGGTGATGGGTGGTCAACCATCTGAGCTTGTAAGGGTATTTTTTCTCCTTTATTTATCCATATTTTTTTCTAAAAGGGAGGATTCTAATGAAGGATTTATAAAAGGGGTTTTTCCTCCTTGTATTATTTTAGGTATTATTCTTGGTATCCTTGTCGCTCAACCCCACTATGGAATGGCTGTATTTTTCTGCCTTCTTACAATTTTTATATTCTTTGTTGCAGGAATGAGAATAAGGCATATTTTTGTTCTTTTTCTTGTCTTTTTTATTATTATGTCAGCAGCAATAGGAAGCAGGGCGTATTCAAGGAATAGGGTTAAGGCATTTTTGAGTAAATATCCCATTACCTCCAATCTGCCATTTGTTAAAGGATTTGTTGAAAATAAGGATAATGATAAGAAAATAGATAGGTGGCAGGTCGATCAATCAATAATTGCATTGGGTTCTGGAGGGCTATTTGGTGTTGGATTAGGAAAGAGCAAGCAAAAGCTTTCCTGTGTTCCCCTTCCATATACAGATTTTATCTTTTCCATTATTGGAGAGGAGCTTGGTTTTATTTTGGGAAGCCTTTTGTTATTTGTTTTATTTGCCCTTTTTGCCTATTTTGGTTTTTCCATTGCTTATCATTCCCAATTTCCATCAGGCTTTTTTCTTGCCTTTTCTCTTACAATTTCTATTATTCTTCAAGCAATTATAAACATCGCAATTGTCTCAGATAGCATTCCAACAACGGGTCTTCCACTTCCATTTATAAGCTACGGTGGTTCCTCCTTGCTTTCCAACCTTATTGCTGTTGGGTTAATACTAAATGTAGCAAGACAAAAACCTTGACAGGAGGTTTGTTTTTAGATAAAAATTTTAGATATGAATTTTTTATTAGAAATTGGGACAGAAGAAATTCCAGCTTTATGGATTGATAAAGCATTGGAGCAATTAAAAAATAAGGCACAATCTTTCCTTGAAAATGAAGGGATTGCCTTTAAGTCTATAAAAACATATGGGACACCAAGGAGGCTTACCTTAATTATAAACGGCATTGGAATAAGACAAAAAGAGAAGGAAATAATTGGACCACCAGCCAATTCTTTTATAAACGGATTTTTAAAAGCCCATGGTGTGAAAAAAAAAGAGCTTTTTGTAAAAGAGATAAGGGGAAAAAGGTATTATTGCCTTATAAAAAAAGGAAAAGAGACAAAAGAGGTTATAAAAAATGTTATTGCTGATGTGATAAAAGGCATTACATTTCCAAAACAAATGAGATGGAAAACGCATCTTACATTTGCAAGGCCTATAAGGTGGATTGTTGCCTTGCTGGATAATGAAATAATTGAGTTTGAATGTGCAGGTGTCATATCGTCTAATAAAACAAGGAGTTTAAGAATAAAAAAAGAGCCTGTTGTTATCCCTAACCCATCTTCATATATTTCTATTTTAAAGGAGCAGGGTATAATTGTAGATTGCAAGGAAAGAAAGGATTTTATCTTAAAAAAGATTAAAGAAGAGGCAGATAAGCTTAAGGCAAAGCCTTTTCTTAAAGAGGAATTGTTACTTGAAATTACAAATCTTGTTGAATCTCCTCTTATAATAAGATGTAGTTTTAATAAAAGGTATCTTAAGATTCCAGATGATGTTATAATTGCGAGCCTAACCCATCATCAAAGGTATGTTCCACTTATAAAGAAAAAGGGTATTATTTCATATTTCCTTGTTGTATCAAATGGTGGAGAAAAAGGGATAATCACAAAAGGGCATAACCGCGTTGTAAGTGCGAGGCTCTCTGACGCAGAATTCTTCTTTAAGGAGGATTTAAAGATACCTCTGGAGCAATTTGGAGATAGGCTAAAGGGTGTTATCTTTCACAAGGGACTCGGCTCTTTGTATGATAAAACAATGAGGAATGTTTCATTTTCTGTAAGCCTTGGTTTAAGGCTTATAGAGGAGAAAAGGTTGCCAGAGTTATCAAAGGCTGCTTTTTTATGTAAGGCAGACCTTACAACGCAAATGGTTCAAGAATTTCCAGAGCTTCAAGGGATTATGGGCTATCATTATGCGATGAGGCAAGGCATTCCGAAAACAATAGCAAGTGCAATAAGGGAGCATTATTTAATTCTTCCAAAATCTAAATTGGCAAGAATAATAAACCTTGCTGATAGAATGGATACCCTAACAGGATATTTTAGTTTAGGGATAATTCCAAAAGGAGGAGAAGATCCCTATGGCTTAAGAAGGTGTGGAAATTCTATTATAAAAATTATTCTCTCCTCAAATTTTAAAAAAAGAGTTTTTCTTGAATCTCTAATTAGGGAGTCTTGCAGAATAGGAAAGATAAAGGATGAAGACAGGATAACAGAAGAGATCCTTTTATTCATCAGACAAAGGCTTGTTTTTATATTCAAGGAGAAATACTTTACGGATGCAATAGATGCAGTATTATCACTTGGATTTGATGATATTGTAGATTGCGAGGAAAGAATAAAGGCTTTATCCTTTTTTATTAAAGAAGATGCAGATTTTATTGACCTTTCTACATCTTTCAAAAGGGTTGTAAATATCCTTAAAGGTGCTAAGAGGAAAGAATTTGATTATAACCTCCTTTTAGAGGATGCTGAAAAAAGGCTTTATTTTTCTTTAATTGAGGCAAAAAAAGCCCTTGAAGATACAGTTTCAAAAAGGGATTATAGGGAAGGGTTTAAGATTCTTGCTAGTTTAAGACCAGATATAGACAAATTTTTTGATGGTGTAATGGTTATGGTTTCTGATAAAGATATAAGGGAGAACAGGCTCTCTTTGCTTTTTCTTTTAAAAGACCTCTTTTTTACCTTGGCAGATATTTCGGTTATAAGGAGCTAAACATATTCATAGACACAATCTTAATTGGTTTTCAAGTATATGTTGAGCTTCTTTTTCATTAGTTTGAATACTCCAATAAAACTAAAAACTCAAAATCGTTGATAGTCTATAGTTGATAGTCTATAGACCATTAAAACAATAGATTACCTATTTGGCATTCTTGTTTTCTTGTATGTGTTTAGCTTTAATGGAACAAATGAAATCCGAAATTCGAAATCCGAAATCTTAAAACAAATTCAAATGACTAAAATGGATTCTTGTTCCTTTTTCATTCCTTAAGGTTCCGATTACCTTGTAGCAATCTCTCCAGTAAAGGCTGAACACAAAGCGGTTTAGGTCAGGTGCAGCGATTGGTTAGGTAAAAGTTTCACTTCACCCTCTTTTTTCTTTTCTTCTTATTTCTCAAGGTCTGCCCCTAACTTACTACTCTGTACGAATGGATTGAGCACCTCAAGTCGCCTTTCAATAATCAACCCATGTTGCAAGTCTTCGGAATATAGAATGGAAACACCCACACTGAGAGCACTTGCTATAATTGTGCTGTCCCAAAAGGACAAGGAATACTGCTGGCGAAGTTGCGACGCAGTCAATAGCACTGACTTGTTCAACTCAGTAACAGGGTATTTCTCATAGAACGACTCGATGAGTTGGCATACTTGTTCTTCGGTAAAGTTGGCTTGTTTCAGCAAGTTAACACACACTTCGTTGAGCACCTGTGTACTAAGCATAGGTGCAGTCTCTTGAATCAGGCCGCGTGCTGTTTCTGACCTGGTTTTGTCATCCTTTTCGATAAAGGCATACAGCCAGATATTCGTATCAATGAAGCAAGTTGTGCGTTTGCTATTTGGCATAGACTTCTTCTCTAGTTAAAGGACGAAAACCTTTTACTCGCACAGGATGCGCAAGTAATTCATCAATGAAATTCACAGCAGACTTAGTTCCTTCGACCAGCAAGATTACACGCACGCGATTTGTGAGATTGCTAAGATATTTACTAGGAATCTCAATGATATTATTCTCGATTGTAGTTTGGAATTCTATGGCATTCATGCTCCACCTCATTCAATCAACAAGTTCAAATTCTGCATCGTTGAAAAACTTGGGAATAGCAAAAATTTAGTATACACTTGTGATTGTATCCTTGTCTAATCTTGTATAATTTTATTATAGCACAATAATCAATTATACACAACTATTTTTTGGCTTAAGATCAGATGTTCTTGGTAGGATTTTTATTAAAAGCTTCCGTAGGTATGCCAACTCTATTTTCTTAAGCATCAATTCGTCGCAAGGGTTAATATTCTATTTGTTTGGCTAATGGTTTTGTTGCAAAAGAAGCCTAAATGGTTTGGACATAAGTCTTTTGCAATGTGTCAGCCGTCCGTTGCAGGCAGTCTTAAATAGAACCGTCCCCTTTTTTCTCTCTCCCTCTGAGATAGAAAGAATTGTTGATTTTATTAAAGAGCAAGGCATTTCCCTTGAGAAGAAAGAAATAAGGGAGGAAGAAATAAAAGAAGCCGTCGACGAAGATGAGGAAATAGACGATTCTCTTTATGAACAAGCCATTTCTATAGTAGAAGATGCAGGATATGGCTCAACATCTATGATTCAAAGAAAGCTTAAGATAGGATACAATAGGGCAGCAAGGCTTATTGAAAGGATGGAAGAAGAAGGAATTGTCAGCCCTTCTGATGGAAGCAAGCCAAGAAAGGTGTTAAGGTAATTACAGATTTACATCAGAAAAAAAATGTTGACAAATTATTACATTATTTTTTAAAATATTTTTTATTGATCTTTGAAAACTGAATAGGTCAAAGGTAAGGATTAAAAAAAGCAAAAAAACAATTTTTTGAGAGTTTGATCCTGACTCAGAATTAACGCTGGCGGCGTGCTTAACACATGCAAGTCGAACGGTTCTTAAATTCAAGGGAGCAATCCTAAGAATTTAAGGATAGTGGCGAACGGGTGAGTAACAGGTGGGTAATCTACCCCTAAATTTGGAATAACCTCTCGAAAGAGAGGCTAATACCGAATGTGATTATTGTTTCACAAGAAGGAATAATTAAAGGGAGTCTTTGATTCTCGTTTAGGGATGAGCCCGCCTCTGATTAGCTTGTTGGTGGGATAATTGCTTACCAAGGCAAAGATCAGTAGCTGGCCTGAGAGGGTGGTCAGCCACACTGGAACTGAGACACGGTCCAGACTCCTACGGGAGGCAGCAGTGGGGAATCTTGCGCAATGGGCGAAAGCCTGACGCAGCAACGCCGCGTGGGCGATGAAGGTTTTCGGATCGTAAAGCCCTTTTTGAGGGAACGATAATGACGGTACCCTCAGAATAAGCCTCGGCTAACTCCGTGCCAGCAGCCGCGGTAAGACGGATGAGGCAAGCGTTATTCGGATTTACTGGGCGTAAAGCGTGTTCAGGCGGGATAGCAAGTCAAACATGAAATCCTAAAGCTTAACTTTAGAACTGTGTTTGATACTGTCATTCTTGAGTATGAGAGGGGAAAACGGAATTCCCGGTGTAGCGGTGAAATGTGTAGATATCGGGAGGAACACCAGTAGCGTAAGCGGTTTTCCAGCTCAATACTGACGCTTATACACGAAAGCGTGGGGAGCAAACAGGATTAGATACCCTGGTAGTCCACGCTGTAAACGATGGACACTAGATGTAGGGGGTTTATTCTTTCTATGTCGAAGCTAACGCATTAAGTGTCCCGCCTGGGGAGTACGGCCGCAAGGTTGAAACTCAAAGGAATTGACGGGGACCCGCACAAGCGGTGGAGCATGTGGTTCAATTCGATGCAACGCGAAGAACCTTACCGGGGTTTGACATGTAGGTGGTAGTGAACCGAAAGGGAAACGACCTGGTTTACCAGGAGCCTGCACAGGTGCTGCATGGTTGTCGTCAGCTCGTGTCGTGAGATATCGGGTTAAGTCCCGCAACGAGCGCAACCCTCTCTTTTAGTTGCTACTAGGTAATGCTAAGCACTCTAAAAGGACTGCTGTAGACAATACAGAGGAAGGTGGGGATGACGTCAAATCCGCATGGCCTTTATGCCCCGGGCTACACACGTGCTACAATGGCTGGTACAAAGGGTTGCCAAACCGCAAGGTGGAGCTAATCTCAAAAAGCCAGTCTCAGTTCGGATTGAAGGCTGCAATTCGCCTTCATGAAGTCGGAATCGCTAGTAACCGCGAATCAGCAGGTCGCGGTGAATACGTTCCCGGGTCTTGTACACACCGCCCGTCACACTACCTGAGTTGGAGATACCTAAAGCCACTGTAAGGTGTCTAGGGTATGTTCAGTAAGGGGAGTGAAGTCGTAACAAGGTAGCCGTAGCGGAAGCTGCGGCTGGATCACCTCCTTTTAGGAGCATCCTTTACTTGCCTATTCAGTTTTGAAGGATCAAAAAGGGAAGAGAGATTCCCTTTTTTTATTTAAGGGCCTATAGCTCAGGTGGTTAGAGCGCACGCCTGATAAGCGTGAGGTCTCTGGTTCGAGCCCAGATAGGCCCAGTCGTTTAGCAAGGCTAAACGAATTGTAAATTGCAAATTTTAAATTGTAAATTGGATAAAATACCTTAAAATTTAAAATTTACAATTGAAAATTTAAAATTGAGCGAAGCGAAAGGGGATGTAGCTCAATTGGGAGAGCGCCTGCCTTGCACGCAGGAGGTTAGGGGTTCAAATCCCCTCATCTCCAAAGAACCTTGTAGCTTAAAAGAGACCCTTCAGCCTCTTTAATTTTTATCTTAAAGGGTTGGGCATTAATTCCAGAAGGAAGCAAAGAGTATGTTGTTTCTGAAATAATAATTTCCCCTGGACAACAAAATTCTTCTAGCCTCTTTGCAAGATTTACTTCTTTTCCCAATACTGTATAATCTGTCCTCATTGAAGAACCAATGTTTCCCATAATTACCTCTCCGCTATTTATTCCTATTCTAAGAGAAACATCTGGTATCCCTTTGTCTTTCCATTTTTCATTAAGTGTAATAAGCCTTTTTTGCATCATAATGGATGCCAAAACACCCTTTTCTGCATGGTCTGGTATCTTCTGAATGCCACCAAACAAAAAGAGGATTTCATCGCCCATAAACTTATCAATCTCTCCATTAAGAGAAAAGATAATCTCTGACATCTCTGTAAAATAATCATTCAAAAAACAAACAACTATTCTTGGTTCTAATGTCTCTAAAAGGAGGCTGAAATTGGCTATATCAGCAAAAACAACGGTAAGCTCTTTTTTTATAACCCTCTTTAAAAATTCCTCATCTTTTAATGCCTCATCAATTATAGGGGGTGAGATATACCTTCCAAAGATGGATTTTACCATCTCTTTTTCCTTTTTCTCTACAAATATTCTATATCCAGAGGAAACAATAAAAACAAGAAAGATAAGAAGGAGAATAGATAAGGTATTAAGCCATATTCCCCAGCAAAAAAGGGAAAATGAAAAGACAAGAAATGATAAGCAAAGAGAGACAATGGTTAAGGTTGCTATTTTTGTTGAATTGGAAAGGCTTATCCATCCACTAATAAAACCAAAGAGAAGGAGAAAGAGGGCAACAAGTTTAAATGGAACAAGGATAACAGAGTTAGCCTGCAAAATATTATTTACAGCTTCAGCATGAAGAAAGAGGCTATTGGTTAAACCATAGGGGGTAGGAAATGTATTTTCATCAGAGGTTATGCCAATGAGAACTATTCTTTTATAAAATTCATTTTTATTTATCTTTTTATTAAGAACATCAATCATTGAATATGATGGGAATTGTCCTCCAGAGAAATTTATACTAATCCTGCTTTTAAAATCAACACGAGACCTTAATAGATAATCTGGGTTTCTTTTAAGATAGGAAGATGCTAATACAAGGCTTAATGATGGATAGAAATTGCCTCCATAATCAATAACCAAAGGTATTTTGCTTATTATTCCATTTATATCGGGAAGAAGGTTTGTATGGCCTATTCCAGAGATAACTTTTAAGAATAAAGAAATTGGGGCATTAACACCTATTGCTTGATATGGTGTTATTTCCTTTGGAATATCCCTTAGGGAAAAATTTACAAGATTGTCTGCTTCTGGTGGCTTAAAGATAGGAAATTGCTTTTCATATAAATAGGAGATAAAAAAATCAACGCCTAAGTAGACATTGCCACATCCCTTAAGAAATGTTGAAAGGATAATGTCATCTTCAAATTGCGAGGTAGATGAGAGGGGAATGATTAAGCCAACACAAGAGGCATCTTTTAAATATTTAAGGAGAAATCCAATATCTATCCTTCTTATAGAAAGGGAGTTAATTGTTTTTTTATCTATCTCAACAAGGACAATATTTTTAAATGGTTTCTCCTTTCCCCTTAAGGAATAAAAGATATTAAAAAATTTTAAATCCAAACTTTCTAATGAGGGAAAGATTGCAATAAAAAAAATGGATAGGATAATAGAAAATGCCAATCCAATGATTTTCCTATGGGGCTTCATTAAAATAAACTATAGTATCTTTCATAAATCATTAAGAATAATATGGATATTTTATTATGAAGATTTAGTGTGTTGACTATAAAACGGCGAGGGTAGGATTTGAACAAAGAATTTTCTAACATTTTTCATTCGCTTCTCTCATTCAAAATCTAACAAAATTCTTTTGTTCCCGGCCTCGCTCACTTCATCGTCCACAGGACGCGTTCGCTCGGCTTCAAATCCTACCTTCTCCATTCTCCTATTTTTATCTTAAAATCCGGCGAGGGTAGGATTTGAACCCACGGTGCTTTTTACACACAACGGTTTTCAAGACCGCCGCATTAAGCCACTCTGCCACCTCGCCTATTTGTTTATTGTTAAAGAAACAAGGTGAAATCCTAATCCTTTATTATCTTCCATAAGCCCATAATCTAGCCTTATATTTTTTGTTTTTATCCCGATGCCGGCTGTATTAAATGATTTTCCACAAAAGCCTCCCCTTATAAAAAGATATGGTAAAACCTCCCTTTCAAAACCCAACCTAATACTGCTTTGATTTGTATCATTCTCATCTTTTGAATACCAATCATTAATGTTATTAACACCAAAGAAATCCATAGCAAATATGGTCTTATCATCAGGCTTTAAGGCAATACCACCTACTATGGTTAATGGATTTTTTACTGTAATGTCACAAATTACATCCTCTATATTTAGATTCTCAAATGTAAATTTTGGCTCATTTAAGTCATAGATAGCAAATCCAAAAGAGATGTTTTTATTAAAATTATGTAATATCCCGATATCAACACCGATTTTAGATTGCTTGCTTCCGGTCTCTTTAAATTTTGCTCCACCTGTCTCTATTCCCCAAGTTTTCATAAGGCTTTCCGAATATCTCCTTATATTAACGCCAAACCCTGTCTTCTTAAGCATTCCCTGTCCATAGCCACCAATTGTAAAAATGGCAATATTATTATCTAAGGCTAAATATGGTTCGTTGCCATCCTCTATTCCATCGCTATCCAGATCAGCATACCCTAGCCAATCAACACTATGAAGATAGGCTCCACCCATTCCACCCTCTTTTATCCCATTAGAGATCGCAATCCATTCCTTAAAATTCATACTATCCCTATTGTTCAAGACCCTCATTGAGCTTGCCTCCATTTCCTTTATATTAGCAATGCCTGCCGGATTATAGAAGATGCTATGAATATCATCAGCTACAGCAACAAAGGCACCACCCATAGAAAGGGGTCTTGCCCCTATCCCCCATCCAGAAAGAGAAAAAATAACCACAAATAAAATAACCTTCTTCATAATACTTAAATTCTACATTTTTTTTTATCTTAAGTCAATTAAAAATCAAATCTTGATAAAATAGATATTTTTTCATATAATTTAGTTTATGGGATGGATGAAAGGGCTTAAGTGTAAGGAATGCGGAAGGGAATATCCAAAGGCTGCATTGTATATATGCGAATTCTGCTTTGGACCACTTGAGGTAATCTATGATTATGAGGGAATAAAAAAGGCTATATCGCGCAAGTCAATTGAGGAAAGTAAAGTATATAGCCTCTGGAGGTATAAGGAACTTCTTCCCATTGAGAAAAAACCACAAGATGGGTTAAATTCAGGGTTCACACCCTTAGTTAAGGCAGAAAATCTGGCAAAGGTATTAGGGGTTAGCAAAATTTATCTAAAAGACGATTCTTGTAATCATCCAACCTTATCATATAAGGATCGGGTGGTTGCAGTTGCCCTCTCTCGGGCAAAGGAGTTTGGTTTTGAAATTGTTGCCTGTGCATCAACGGGAAATCTTGCGAATTCTGTTGCTGCTCAAGCTGCGGCTTCCAACCTTTCTGCATATATTTTTATTCCAGCAGACCTTGAGATGGGCAAGGTTGTAGCATCTTTGATATACAATCCAATTGTTGTAGGGATAAAGGGAAACTATGATCAGGTGAACAGGCTATGCAACGAGATTTCTGCAAAATACAATTGGGCATTTGTCAATATCAACATAAGGCCTTACTATGAAGAGGGTTCAAAGACAATTGCCTATGAAATAGCCGAGCAACTTGGCTGGAAAGCACCCAGACATATTGTTGTCCCTTGTGCCTCTGGTGGTTTGCTTACCAAAATCTACAAGGGTCTAAAGGAATTTGAAAAACTCGGCTTGATTTCTAGGATGAACACAAAGCTTTATGCTGCCCAGGCAAGTGGATGTTGCCCTATCGTTAATGCCATAAAGGAGGAAAGAGAATTTATTAAACCGGTTATCCCAAATACCATTGCAAAATCTTTAGCTATCGGAAACCCCGTTAGTGGGTATTATGCCTATAAGGTTATTAAGGAATGTGGCGGAGGGGGAGAAAGTGTAAGTGATGATGAAATTGTTGAGGCAATAAAGCTATTGGCAAAGACAGAGGGAATTTTTACCGAAACAGCGGGTGGTGTAACCCTGGCGGTTTGCAAGAAATTGATTGAGCAAGGAAAAATTCCAAGGGATGAAGAAATTGTTGTTTGTATTACCGGACAGGGTTTAAAGACCCAAGAGGCGGTTTGTGAAAGAATAGGAAAGCCAATAATTATTGAGCCAAGCTTAAGGTCATTTGAGAAGGAGGTAGTAAAAAATGAACCTTGAGTTTTATTCGGAAAAAAGATTAAAAGGGGAAATTTTAGAAATTATTGGTAAATATTTGAGTCTTGATGATTATAAGGTTTTTTTCTTTGGTTCAAGGGTTTCGGGAGATAATTTCCTGCGTTCGGATATTGATATTGGTATTGAAGGAGCAAAAGAACTTCCCATTGATGTAAAATTTAAAATTGAGGAAGATATAGAGAGGCTGCCAACATTATATAGGTTTGAATTTGTTGATTTCAAAAGGGTTTCAAATGATTTTAAAAAGGAGGCATTAAAATTTGTTGAATATATTAGATGAATTTTGTAATTTATAAAGATTTTGAAAAAGCGATTAAAAGATTAAAAGAGGTTTTAAAATTAGAAAAAACAGAGATTACAAGGGATTCCGCAATTAAAAGATTTGAGCTTTGCTTTGATTTGAGCTGGAAATCAATTAAGGTTTTTGCCAAAGATCAAAGGGTAGAATGCTATTCACCTAGGGAGTGTTTCAAGATCGCTTTTCAATTAAGCTTAATAGATTATGATGAAGCCTGGTTAAGAATGATTGACGATAGAAATTTAACCGCCCATCTTTACAAAGAGGAATATGCTGATGATGTTTATTCAAGGCTACCTAAATATTTGAAAATGTTTAAAAAATTAAGAGAAAATCTTATGGGGGGAAGATGAGGATTTATTAAAATGCAAATTAAATGATAGGAGGTAGTTAAATGGCGAATATAAAGCTATCTTTAAGGTTTCCAAAGGAGCTAATTGATAAGCCAATGATTTATCAATTAAGCCAGGATTTTGATGTAATAACAAACATAAGGAGGGCAAATATTGATAAAGAGATTGGATGGATGGTTTTAGAGCTTTCGGGAGAGATGGATGAAATAGACAAAGCAATTGATGATTTAATAAAAAAGGGTGTAAAGGTAGACCCAATTGGAGGAGATATTGTAGAAGGATGAAAAAAGAAGTAAAGCTTGTATTTCCAGAAGACTTGGTCTGTGAGCCTATTCTCTATTATTTGGGAAAGGATTTTAATGTTTCCTATAGCATAAGCTCTGCAAATGTAGATGTAAATTCAGGATGGGTAATCCTTTCCCTTGAAGGAGAAGAAAAGAAGATAGAAAGGGCAATAAGGAATTTAGAAGAAAAGGGGGTAATTGTTGAAAGAAGGTAGGTCTGTAGGTACAAAAGATTTGGAGTAACTATTCAGTCATTACAGAGAGAAACGGAGAATGGATGAATCGGAGAGAGGGAGAAGGGGAGAAAGGGAGAATCTTAAGAAGGGGAGAAATTTCTCCGTATCATTGGACAGATTATACGAATGATTGAGAAAGTGGATAAATGGTTAATTAGACAAAGATGATATTTTCCTTTTCTCTTTTTCTTAAGATTCTCCGTTTCACAAAGAGGGGGTGAATAATTACGATTTGGATTATAAACTAATTAAACCATTGATTTGGTGGGAGTAAAAAATTATGGAAACTACAAAAGTAGCCCTATTCAAAGGCAAAAAAATTAGAAGAATTATTTACCAGAATGAATGGTGGTTTTCTATTGTTGATATCATCGAAGCATTAACTGGTACTGACAGACCAAGAAAATACTGGAACGATTTAAAGAAAAAACTTACAGAAGAAGGGTATCGTGAGGTGTCCGAAAAAATCGGACAACTGAAAATGGAAGCAAGCGATGGCAAAAAATATCTCACTGATTGCGCGGATACAGAGACTATTTTCAGAATTATTCAATCAATCCCATCACCAAAAGCCGAACCTTTCAAAAGATGGCTGGCAAAGGTTGGTTATGAACGGGTGCAAGAGATTGAGAATCCGGAATTAGCAACTAAACGAACACGAATGCTTTATAAATTAAAGGGCTATTCTGACGATTGGATTGAAAAGAGGATGCGGGGTATTGCCATCCGTGACGAACTAACAGACGAATGGCAAAAAAGAGGGGCACAGGAACAGAAGGATTATGAAATCTTAACTGCGGAAATCTCAAAGGCAACATTTGATATAACCCCAAGCCAATATAAAGAATTAAAAGGACTGAAGTGGGAAAATCTGCGTGACCATATGGATGACCTGGAATTAATTTTTACTATGCTGGGTGAACGTGCTACTACTGAAATTCACAAGGTAGAAGATTCAATGGGCATGCCGAAATTGAAAGCAGATGCTAAAACAGGTGGTGATATTGCTGGTAATGCTCGCAGACAGCTGGAAAGAAGATTAAAGAAATCTATCGTCTCTAAAGATAATTATTTAGAGAAACCAGAAAGTCAAACAATTCATAAAATTTTACAAGATATGGAGGAAAAAGATGAATAAACCAATATTTGCACCAATTTCTGAGAAGGATGTAAGCTCTGCAATTGTCTCTGAGTTTTCCAAGCAATTCTTGGAATATGTAGAGAGCGATTGCATCATTATTGGAAGTGGCCCATCTGGGCTTATAGCAGGAAGGGAGCTTGCAAAAGAAGGATTTAAGGTGCTTATAATTGAGCGAAATAACTACCTTGGCGGTGGCTTCTGGATTGGTGGCTATCTTATGAATAAGGTAACATTAAGAGAGCCGGGACAGGAGATTTTGGAAGAGCTCGGTGTTCCTTGCAAAGAAACGACAAAGGGGCTATATGTTGCAGATGGTCCTCATTGTGTATCAAAGCTTATTGGCTCTGCCTGTGATGCAGGTGTTAGATTCTTGCAATTAACCGTATTTGATGACCTTGTCTTACAGGAAGAAAATAGGGTTTGTGGGGCGGTGGTTAATTGGACGCCCATTCAAGCCCTGCCAAGAGAGATTGCCTGCATTGACCCAATTGCCCTTGAGACAAAGGTTTTAATTGATGGAACTGGACATGATGCTTGCTGTGTTAAGAAGCTTGAGGAAAGGGGGTTTATAAAAACAAAGGGGTTTGGTGCGATGTGGATTTCTCAATCAGAAGACCTTGTGGTTGAGCATTCAGGTGAGGTATGGCCTGGTCTTGTAGCAATTGGAATGGCAACCGCCACCACCTATGGCCTGCCAAGAATGGGACCTACATTCGGGGCAATGCTCCTCTCTGGCAAAAAGGGTGCAGATATTGCAAAAGGGCTTATCTAACTAAACATATGACAGCAGAAACAAAAGAAAATTGATAAAATGGCTTTTTGTTTCTATAATTTTAAATGGATAAGGAATAAGATTTTTTAAAAAGCATTGGAAGAAAAAACAAAGTTTTTATGGATAACCCAGAAAGAGAGCCCTTTTACACCGGGCAGGCCTGTTCCTATAGAATATTTTATAGCACGCATTAAAGAAATTGAAAGATTAGAAAGGGCAATTAAACAAGCCTCATCTGGTAGGAACGAAAATATCTTTATTATGGGAGAGCGTGGAATAGGAAAAAGTTCACTTGCTGGATTTATTCGGTATGTTGCTCAGAAGGATTATCAGTTTATAGGAGCTCACTGTTCACTTGGTTCAGCAAGAAATTTAGATGAAGTATGCCGGTTGATATTTCAGAAGCTCCTTCAAGAACTACCTGATAAAAACCTTTTTGAAAAAGTAAAGGATATATTTGGAAAATATATAAAGAACATAGACCTTTTAGGGATGAATATTGAATTTACAACCAGTAAAGATGAACTTGATAATCTTCGGTTGAATTTTCTGCCTACGTTAAGAAGTTTATTCTCAAAGATTCAAAATGAAAAAAAGGGAATTACTGTCGTGCTTGACGATTTGAATGGGATTGCAGACATATCGGATTTTTCATTTTTTTTAAAAAGCATAGTTGATGAAATTGCTACAAGTGGCAAAAAATTACCTTTGCTACTTATCCTTGTAGGCATACCGGAAAGAAGGGAAAAGATGATTAAACATCAACCTTCGGTAGCAAGGATTTTTGATATTATAGATTTAGCTCCTATGAATAAAGAAGAAACAGAGGATTTTTTCAGAAAAATGTTTGGAAGACAAAATATATCCATCGAACCAGAGGCTATATCTTCCATGGTAGATCTTTCGGGTGGATTCCCTACGCTTATGCATGAAGTTGGTGATGCTATATTTTGGGAAGACAAAGACAATAAAATTGATGAAGAAGATGCAAGATATGGAATAATAGATGCAGCAGAGAATGTCGGGAGGAAATATTTAGCTCCGCAGGTATATAAAGCTATAGGCTCAGAGACATACCGTAGTATTTTAAGAAAAATAGGTGATCTGCCTTTAGGAACTAATTTTCAACGAAGAGAAATTTTAAAAAAGATGTCAGAGGAAGAACAGAAAACTTTTGATAATTTTCTTCAAAGGATAAAAAGGTTAGGAATTATAAACGAGACAGAGATAAGGGGTGAATATAGATTTGTGAATCAACTTTATCATCTTTATGTTATGCTAGAAGCTTTTAAATTTAGAGAAAGACAAAGGTCTTAATTGATGGAACTGGACATGATGCTTGCTGTGTTAAGAAGCTTGAGGAAAGGGGGTTTATAAAAACAAAGGGGTTTGGTGCGATGTGGATTTCTCAATCAGAAGACCTTGTGGTTGAGCATTCAG